>NZ_RBLT01000021.1:0-60938 GCF_003989315.1 Microbacterium sp. HSID17254 | reverse complement strand
ATCGGCCGACGCGACGCGGGTCGCCCGTCGCGGGGACGGTCCGGCGGTCGAGGTCGTGCGACCGTCGCTGCAGCTCCTCGTGCAGGACGCGGGACGCCCCGGTTTCGCGGCGCTGGGCGTCTCGGCCTCCGGCGTCGCCGATCGGGTCGCGATGCACGCGGCGAACCGGGCCGTGGGCAACACGCCGGCGGCGGCTGTGCTGGAGAGCGTCGGCGGGGCCGTGCTGCGCTTCCACGGCGCAGGTGTGGCCGCCGTCACCGGGGCCACGGGTTCGCTCACGCTCACCGACGCCGACGGCATCGAGCGCACGCTCCTCCCCGGCGTGCCGTTCGCGACCGTCGACGGCGACGAGCTCACGCTGGGCCATCCCGAGCGCGGTCTCCGGTCCGTGATCGCCGTCCGCGGCGGCTTCGCTCCGGCTGCGGCGCTCGACAGCCGCGCGACCGACACGCTCGCCGGGCTGGGTCCCGCGCCGTTGGCCGCCGGCGATCTCCTTCCGATCGGGGCTGCCGCCGTGGCCGCCGTGGAGCCGGATCCGGTGCCGCGCGCCCTTCCCGCAGCCGGGGAGCTGGCCACGCTGGAGATCACGCTCGGGCCCCGCGACGACTGGTTCACCGCTGCCGGCCTCGACGCGCTCACCGGGCAGGAGTGGACGGTCACGCCGCGCTCCGACCGCGTGGGCATCCGCCTGCACGGCGACGTGCCCCTGGAACGCGCGGTCGGCGGCGAGCTGCCGAGCGAAGGCGCCGTGACCGGGGCCATCCAGGTGCCGCCGGACGGCCAGCCCGTGCTCTTCCTCCCCGATCATCCGCTCACCGGCGGCTATCCCATCATCGGTGCCCTCACCGACCGCAGCCTCGACCTCGCCGCTCAGCTCCCGCCGGGCGTACGGGTGCGCTTCACCGTCAAGGAGACCTCATGACCTCTGTGCTGATCGCCAACCGCGGCGAGATCGCGGTCCGCGTGATCCGCGCGTGCGCCGAGGCCGGCTACACGTCGGTCGCCGTCTACGCCGATCAGGACGCGGATGCCCTTCACGTGCGGCTCGCGGACGAGGCGATCGGCCTCGACGGCGACACCGCGGCGACGACGTACCTGTCCATCGAGGCGCTGATCGACGCGGCTCGCCGCAGCGGCGCCGACGCCGTGCACCCCGGCTACGGCTTCCTGTCCGAGAGTGCTGCCTTCGCGCGGGCCGTCGAAGACGCCGGACTCGTGTGGATCGGGCCGTCGCCGGAGAGCATCGACGCGCTCGGCGACAAGATGACCGCGCGCCGGATCGCGCAGCGCGTCGGCGCCCCGCTCGCCGCGGGCACGGATCAGCCGCTGTCCGGGCCGCAGGAGGCGGTGGCGTTCGCCGAGGAGCACGGTCTGCCCATCGCCATCAAGGCCGCGTTCGGCGGCGGAGGCCGAGGGCTCAAGGTCGTCCGCGAGCTGTCGGAGGTCGCCGACGCGTTCGACGCGGCCACCCGCGAGGCGACCGCCGCGTTCGGCCGCGGGGAGTGCTTCGTGGAGCGCTTCCTGGAGAGTCCGCGGCACATCGAGGTGCAGGTGCTCGGCGACGGGCGCGGCGGCGTGGTCGTCGTGGGCGACCGCGACTGCTCGATGCAGCGCCGCAACCAGAAGCTCATCGAGGAGGCTCCTGCGCCCGGTCTGGCGGCGGCGCAGCGGACGGCGTTCCACGACGCGGCACGGGCGATCTGTGCCGAGGTGCAGTACCGCGGCGCCGGCACGGTCGAGTTCCTCCTCGCCGCGGACGGCACGATCTCGTTCCTCGAGGTGAACACCCGGCTGCAGGTGGAGCACCCCGTGACCGAGGAGGTCACCGGGACCGACCTCGTCCGCGAGCAGTTCCGTATCGCGTTCGGCGAGGGGCCGTCCTTCACCGAGACCCCGGCGCCGACCGGGCATGCGTTCGAGTTCCGCATCAACGCCGAAGACCCCGGCCGCGGGTTCCTGCCCAGCCCCGGACGGGTGGACGGCCTGCGCATCCCCGGTGGACCCGGCGTGCGGTGGGACAGCGGCATCGAGGCCGGAGACACCGTGCAGCCCGCGTTCGACTCGATGATCGCGAAGCTCATCGTGCACGCGGACACCCGGGACGCGGCTCTCGTCCGTGCGCGTCGGGCCCTGCGGGAGCTCGCCGTCGAGGGTCCGGCGACCGTGATCCCGTTCGACCTCCGTGCCATCGACGACCCCGCGTTCGCGACTGCGACCTTCGCCGTGCACACCCAGTGGATCGAGACCGTGCTGCTCCCGGCACTGGAGGCGCAGCCACGCCCCGCGGTCGCCCCGGTCTCCGGGCTGCAGCGGTTCCCGGTGGAGATCGACGGCCGCCGCGTGATGCTCGGTCTGCCCGCGGAGCTGCTGGCGGGCATCGGCCGTTCAGCGGGAGAAGTCACGGCACCCGTGCCCTCGGCGGACCCCTCCGAGCTCCGGGCCCCCGCGCCGGGCACGCTCGTCCGCTGGCTCGTCGATGACGGAGCCGTGGTGGCCGAGGGAGACCCGGTGGCCGTGCTCGACGCGATGAAGATGGAGACCACGGTCACCGCGCACCGCGCCGGCACCCTCACCCCGTGCGCCGACACCGGCGCGACCCTCGCCGCCGACGCCCTCCTCGCCACGATCGCCTGACCCGTCCCCTCCCCCTCCCCATTCCGTCCCGCCCGCCCCGTCCGCCCCGTCCGGCCCCTCCCCGTCCCGCCCCTCCGCGTGCGCAGTGCAAAAACGCCCCTCCCACATCCCTCAGACGCCCCTTTCCGATCCCGCACGCTCTGACCCCGGCAGCGCCCCCGCGTGAGAGTGCGATTACGTTCCTCCCGCCCGCGGGGAACGCCCGTTTCTGATCCCGCCCCCTCCGACCCGGGAATGTCTCCCGTGTGCGAGCGCGATTAAGTCCCTCCCACCCGCCGGGCACGCCCGTTTCTGATCCCGCTCCCTCTGACTAGGAAACGTCTCCCGCGTGCGAGTGCGATGACGTTCCCCCGATGTACCGGGCACGCCCGTTTCTGATCCCGCCCCCTTTGGCCCGCGATGGTCCTCGCGTGCGAGTGCGGTTACGCCCATCCCACCCGCCGGGGAGGAGCCTTTCGACCTCGCACCGTGGGGGCCGGACCCGCGCGCACCGCGCGGGCCGGATGTTCCTGTCTGGAGAGTGCAAAACCGGCCCTCCCGCAGCCCGGCACGGCCCCATTTCGATCCCGCACGCGACGCGGCCGACCAAGGCCGAGCGAGTGCGAAAACGCCCCCTCCTCGTGAGAGGAAGGGGCGTTTTCCATCCGGGACGTGAACGCCTCGGGCTCGCGCACCCCTCCGGCACCGGGTGCGAGTGCGAAAACGGGCCTCCGCGGAGTGCGGGAGGGGCGAAAGCCGTCCCGCACGCTTCAGGGGCCGGGGCGGGACCTACGCGGGGTCGCCGCCGAGAGGGCCGACGGGCTCGAGAGGCTTCGGGTCGTCGGCACCCGTCTTCCGCGCGCGGGCGATGAGGTTGCCCAGGTGGTAAATCAGCAGCGCCGCGACCGTCCCCAGCACGATCCCGCCGAAGGCGAAGTCGCCGAGCTGCATCGTGAACCCGGCGATGCCGATCACGAGGGACACCGCGGCGGTGTACTGGTTGACCGGACGAGAGAAGTCGACGCGGCTGTCGACCCAGATCTTGATGCCGATGATCCCGATGAGGCCGTAGAGCGCCGTCGTCGCCCCGCCGAGCACGCCCGCGGGGATCGAGTTGAACACCTCGCCGACCTTGGGCGAGAACGCCAGGAGGATCGCGAACAGACCCGCCACCCAGTACACGGCGGTGGAGTACACGCGGGTCGCGGCCATGACGCCGATGTTCTCGCCGTAGGTCGTGGTGCCCGAGCCGCCGAAGCCGCCGGCGATGGTCGTGGCGACACCGTCGGCGATGAGGGCGCGACCGGTGTGGCGGTTGATCGCGGGGTCTTCGGTCATGGTCGCGACGCCGCGCACGTGACCGACGTTCTCCGCGATGAGCACGAGCACGACGGGCAGGAACATCGCGATGGTCGACCAGGTCCCCGGCCCGACGAAGTCCGGGAACTGGAAGTGCGGGAGGCCGATCCAGGGGGCGTCCGCGATGAGCTCCGCCGGGGTCTTGTCGCCACGGAGCGGGTTGGGCACCTCGAACGAGCCGTTGAACGCGGCCCAGATGAAGCCGACGGCGACGCCGAGGAAGATCGAGATGCGGCCGAGGAAGCCCCGGAAGAGCACCGCGAAGAGGATGATCGCGACGAGGGTGATCGTGGCGGTCACGGGGTCGAGCGCGAAATTGCTCCAGGCGGTGGGGGCGAGGTTGAAGCCGATGAGCGCGACGATGGCGCCGGCGACGACCGGGGGCATCAGGGCATCGACCCAGCGGAGGCCGACGAACTGCACGACGAGTCCGACGACCGCGAGGAGCACGCCCACCGCGACCACGCCCGCGAGGGCCGAGCCGGTGCCGCCTGCCGCGACGGCCGCGGTGATGGGGGCGATGAAGGCGAACGAGGAGCCGAGGTAGCTCGGCAGCTGGTTCTTCGTGATGAGGAGGAAGAGCAGCGTGCCGATGCCGCTGAAGAGCAGCGTGGTCGACACGGGGAAGCCGGTGAGCGTCGGCACGAGGAACGTGGCGCCGAACATGGCGACGACGTGCTGGGCGCCGATGGCGATGGTCGCGGGCCAGGACAGACGTTCCTCGGGGGTGACGACGGCGCCGGGCTCGACGGTGCGGCCGTTTCCGTGCAGCTTCCACAAAGCCATGCGGGCTCCTCAGGGTTCGGGATCGGGGGCGGAGTGCTGGAGCAACACTACCGATTCCTGAGTTTTCCCTGTGCGCCCGGAGGCGGCGGGGAGCGCGGCGTCAGGCTCCGAGGCGGTCGATGAGCTCGCGGTAGCGGGCGGCCGTCCGGGCCACGACCTCCTCGGGTAGCACGGGGGGCTCGCCCTGCTTGTCCCAGTTCGCCGCGAGCCAGTCGCGCACGATCTGCTTGTCGAAGCTTGCCATCCGCTCCGCCGGGGTCGACCCCGTGCGCCAGGCCTCGGCGTCCCAGTACCGGGAGGAGTCGCTCGTGAGGACCTCGTCGGCGAGGCGGAGGGTGCCGTCGGCGTCGGTCCCGAACTCGAACTTCGTGTCGGCGAGGATGAGGCCCTTCTCCTCGGCGATGGCCGCGGCCCGGCGGTAGATCGCGAGCGAGGCGTCGCGGAGCTCGGCCGCCCGGTCCGCTCCGACGAGCTCGACGACCCGGTCGAACGTGATGTTCTCGTCGTGTTCGCCCATCGGCGCCTTGTAGGCCGGGGTGAACAGCGGCTCGGGCAGGCGGTCGCCGTTCTGCAGCCCTTCCGGCAGGGCGATGCCGCACACGGTGCCGTGCTCCTGGTACTCGGCCCAGCCGGAGCCGGTGATGTACCCGCGCACGACGCACTCGATCGGCAGCATCTCGAGCGACTGGGCGAGCATGGCGCGATCGGCCACCTCCTCCGGCAGGTCGCCGTCCGTGAGGTGGTTCGGCACGTCGAGCTGGGCGAACCACCAGCGGCTGAGGCGCGTCAGCAGGGCGCCCTTGTCGGTGATGCCGGGGGAGAGCACGACGTCGAAGGCGCTCACCCGGTCGGACGCGACGACGAGGATGCGGGTGTCGGCCGGGTCCTCCGAGGCGTAGAGGTCGCGGACCTTTCCGGAGTAGAGGTGTCGCCACCCGGGGATGGCCTGCGCGTTTCCTGCGGACGGTGTGCTCACCCGCCCATTATCCCGGTGATGCGTGTTCTTCCGCGCCGAGACCCCGCGTTCGCGTCGAGACCCCGGGGTGTGCGCGTCGCGACCCCGGGGTCTCGCCGGAAATACGGGGTCTCGGCGGAGGGAGGGCGGGTGTATAGTCCATCTGGACTATTCGACGGGGCGACAGAGCAGGGGACGGGGGAGAGGCGTGGGGAAGAGCAGGGATGTGGTGGCGGGACTCACGCCGCTCGGGGTGATGGTGCTCGCGCTGCTCCGCGAGAGCGACATGCACCCGTACGAGATGGTGCGCCTGCTCCGCGCGCGTCACGACGACCGGCTCATCACCGTCACCAACGGCACGCTGTACCACACGGTCGCCCGGCTCCAGCGGGCCGGTCTGCTCGACGAGGTCGGCACGGATCGCGAGGGCAACCGACCGGAGCGGACGACCTACACCCTCACCGACGCCGGCCGGGAGGCGGTGGTCGCGTGGGTGCGTCGTGCCCTCCCGCGCATCGACCGCGAGACCGACGCCCGCGTCGCGCTCGCCGAGTCGCACAACCTCGACCGCGACGACGCCGTCGCGCTGCTGCAGGAGCGACGGGAGGCCCTCGTCGCCTCGTACGCGCTGCACCACGACGGCCTCGCCGCCGCCCGCACCAAAGGGGTCCCGCCGCAGGTCCTCGTCGAGATCGAACGACAGGAGGCGCTGCTCGACGCCGAGCTCCGCTGGCTCGACACCCTCCTCACCCGCCTCGACGGCGACGAGCTCCGCTGGGGCCCCGACGCCTTCGACGACACCGACCGCTACCGCGCCCAGCGAAAGGCTGCACAGCAATGACCGATTCCCGCCAGACCTCGGGGCCCGAGACGGGGCCCTTCGCCGCCGGTCACGCGCCGAAGAGTCCGTGGCCCGCGCTCTGGGCCCTCGTCATCGGGTTCTTCATGATCCTCGTCGACACCACGATCGTGTCCGTCGCGAACCCGGCGATCAAGGCCGCCCTCGACCCCGACACGAACAACCTCGACAACGTCGTGTGGGTCACCAGCG
Source organism: Microbacterium sp. HSID17254 (assembly GCF_003989315.1). Classification (NCBI taxonomy): domain Bacteria; kingdom Bacillati; phylum Actinomycetota; class Actinomycetes; order Micrococcales; family Microbacteriaceae; genus Microbacterium; species Microbacterium sp. HSID17254. Next base: position 54,174 of record NZ_RBLT01000021.1, on the reverse strand, counting down.
CCTACCTGCTCGCCTACGCCGTGCCGCTGCTCATCACCGGACGACTCGGCGACCGCTTCGGCCCGAAGAACATCTACCTCATCGGACTCGCGGTCTTCACCCTCGCCTCGCTCTGGTGCGGACTGTCGACGACGCTCGAGGGCCTTATCGCGGCCCGCGCGGTGCAGGGGCTCGGCGCCGCGTTCATGACGCCGCAGACCATGGCCGTCATCACCCGCACCTTCCCGCCGAACCGCCGCGGCGCGGCGATGGGCCTGTGGGGTGCCACGGCCGGCGTCGCCACGCTCGTCGGCCCCCTCGCGGGCGGTCTGCTCGTCGACGGCTTCGGGTGGGAGTGGATCTTCTTCGTCAACCTCCCCGTCGGCGTCGTCGCCTTCGTGCTCGCCTGGATCCTCGTGCCGAAGCTGAAGACCCACCCGCACCGGTTCGACCTCGTCGGCGTCGTGCTCAGCGCGGTCGCGCTCTTCCTCATCGTCTTCGGACTGCAGGAGGGCGAGAAGTACGACTGGGGAACCATCGCGGGACCGATCTCGGTCTGGGGTCTCATCATCGCCGGCGTCGTGGTGCTCGCGCTCTTCATCGTGCAGCAGGCGCGTACCCGCAGCGAACCTCTCGTGCCCCTCGCCCTCTTCCGCGACCGGAACTTCTCCGGCGCGAACGTGGCGATCGCGGCGGTCGGCTTCACGGTCACGAGCATGTCGCTGCCGATGATGTTCTTCCTGCAGACCGCGCGCGGCCTCACCCCGACCGAGGCCGCGATGCTGCTCATCCCGATGGCCGTGCTGTCGGGCGTGCTCGCCCCGGTCGCCGGTAAGATCCTGGACCGCGTCGACCCGCGCATCATCCTCGTCCCCGGTCTGCTCTGCGTCGCAGGCGCCCTGGTCTGGTACTCGGCCCTGACCACGATGGACACCCCGATCCTGATGTTCCTGCTGCCGTCCGCGCTCATGGGCATCGGCAATGCGGGCATGTGGGGGCCGCTGGCGACCACGGCCACGCGCAAGCTGCCGCCGCGACAGGCCGGTGCCGGCGCGGGCATCTACAACACCACCCGCACCATCGGCTCGGTCATCGGCTCCGCCTCGATCGCCGCGTTCATGCAGTCGCGGCTGGAGGCGAACCTCCCCGGTCTGGCCGACGCTCCGGCCGGCACCGGGAGCGGCGCGCTGCCGCCGCAGGTCGCCGAGGGCTTCGCGGCCGGCATGTCCCAGACGCTGCTGCTGCCCGCCGGTGTGATCCTCATCGCGCTGGTCGCCTCGCTGTTCCTCCGCGGGCAGGATCGGAAGGACGAGGCCGTCGCCGCGACCCCTCCGGCGTGACCGCGATGACCCCGACACGCCGGTATCCACGCGGGTTCCGGCGCTGTTCGGGGTCGCGCCGAGATTCCGGTGCGCGGGAGGAGCGGGGTTAGGGTGGATGGTCGGCGGCCGCCGGGTCGCCCTTCCGAACCCCGAGGAGCACTCGACGTGAGCCGCCACCCATCCTCTCCGCCGAGCCGTCTGCGGCGGTTCGGCCGCACCGCCGGCGCGACCGCTCTCGCCGCACTCGTCGCCGCCGGGGCGCTGCTTGCCGGAGCCGCGCCCGCCACCGCGGCCGACGACGGCGAGACCTACGTCATCGGCACCGACACGACCTTCGCGCCGTTCGAGTTCACGAACGAGTCCGGCGACCTGGTCGGCATCGACATGGACCTCCTGCGCGCGATCGCGGAGGACCAGGGCTTCGAGGTCGAGATCCGCCAGCTCGGCTTCGACGCCGCGGTGCAGGCGCTGCAGTCGAACCAGGTCGACGCCGTCATGGCCGGGATGTCGATCACCGAGGAGCGACAGCAGACCTTCGACTTCAGCGACCCGTACTTCACCAGCGGCGTGCAGCTCGGGGTGCTCGAGTCCAGCGACATCGAGTCCCTCGACGACCTCGACGGCAAGACCGTCGCGGTGAAGACCGGCACCCAGGGGCAGACCTTCGCCGAGGAGAACGCCGACGAGTACGGCTTCCGGATCACGCCCTACCAGGACACGACCGACATGGTCGATGCGGTGAAGGCCGGACAGGCCGTCGGCTACTTCGAGGACTTCCCCGTGCTCGCCTACGGCATCCAGCAGGGGTCGGGCTTCCGTCTCGTCGGCGAGCCCGCGCTCGGCGGCGAGTACGGCTTCGCGGTGAACAAGGGCGAGAACGCCGAGCTCCTGGAGATGTTCAACGCCGGCCTCGCCAACCTGCAGGACTCCGGCGAGTACGACGAGATCGTGGACACCTACCTCGCGACGGGTGACGACGCGCAGGAGGCGCAGCCCACCGACATCATCTCGGTCGCGGTGAAGTACTGGCCGGCCCTCATGCAGGGTCTGTGGCTCACCATCCTCGCCACGATCGTCGCGGTGATCGCGGCGTTCATCCTCGGGATCATCTTCGGCTTCGGACGCCTGTCGAAGTTCGCGCCGTTCCGCTGGATCGCGACGGCCTACGTCTACGTCTTCCGCGGGACCCCGATCCTGATCCAGGCGTTCTTCGTGTTCTTCGCCATCCCGCAGCTGATCCCCGACCTCAAGTTCGACCCGTTCGTGGCCGGTGCGATCACCCTGTCGCTGAACACCGGTGCGTACATGACGGAGATCATCCGCGGCGGCATCCAGGCCGTCGACCCCGGTCAGGCGGAGGCGTCGCGCTCGCTCGGCCTCAGCCACTGGAAGACGATGCGCAAGGTCGTGCTGCCGCAGGCGTTCCGGATCATGATCCCGTCGTTCGTGAACCAGGGCATCATCACGCTGAAGGACACCTCGCTCATCAGCGTCATCGGTCTCGCCGAGCTGACGTTCGTCTCGCGCCAGATCATCGCCTCGACGTATCTCTCGGCACAGGTGCTGACGATCGTCGCCATCATCTACTTCGTCGTGATCACGCTCCTGACGCTGCTCGCGAACCGCCTGGAGAGGAAGGCCAACGCATGAGCAAGATCGAGGTCAGGGACCTGCACAAGTCGTTCGGCGACAACGAGGTGCTCAAGGGCATCGATCTCACGGTCGAGGACGGAGAGGTCATCGCCGTGATCGGCCCCTCCGGCTCGGGCAAGTCGACGCTGCTGCGCTGCCTCAACAAGCTCGAGGAGCCGACGTCGGGGCACGTGATCATCGACGGGGTCGACCTCACCGACAAGAGCGTGAAGCTCGACGAGGTGCGCCAGCGCATCGGCATGGTGTTCCAGCACTTCAACCTGTTCCCGCACATGACCGTGCTGGAGAACATCACGCTCGCCCCGGTCGAGCTCGGCCGCATGACGAAGGTCGAGGCCCGCGACCGCGCCCGCTCGCTGCTCGAGCGCGTCGGCCTGTCGGAGAAGGCGGACGCGAAGCCCGCGTCGCTCTCCGGCGGTCAGAAGCAGCGCGTGGCCATCGCCCGTGCACTCGCGATGGACCCGGAGATCATGCTGTTCGACGAGGCCACCAGCGCTCTCGACCCGGAGATGGTCGGCGAGGTGCTGCAGGTCATCCGCGACCTCGCCGAGGGCGGCATGACCATGGTGCTCGTGACTCACGAGATGGGCTTCGCGCGCGAGGTGTCCGACCGCACGGTCTTCATGGACGGCGGAGTCGTGGTCGAGGAGGGGACTCCCGCCGACCTGTTCGGCGCCCCCAAGAACGAGCGCCTCCAGGACTTCCTGTCCAAGGTCCTCTGACCCCGTTCGAGTCGCGCAAATGGCTGCATCCCCGGTCGGGATGCAGCCATTTGCGCTACTTCAACGGGGACGGTCGCCGACGAATCGTCGCACTGACGAGAGCGGCGACGCCGCACAGGCCCGCGGCGGCGAACCAGGCCGCGGTGTAGTGGCCGGTGTGGTCCCGTACGAGCCCCGCGAGGACGGACGCGATGCCGGCGCCGATCTGGTGCGCCGCGAACACCCATCCGAAGACCAGGGGTCCGCGGTCGCGGAAGACCTCCCGGCAGAGGGCGATCGTCGGCGGCACCGTCGCGACCCAGTCCAGGCCGTAGATCACGATGAACACCACGATGCTCGGCTGCACCTCCGCCGAGAGCAGGCTCGGCAGGAACACCAGGCTCATGCCGCGGAGGGCGTAGTAGGCGGCGAGCAGGATGCGCGGATTCACCCGGTCGGTCAGCCATCCGGAGAACACGGTGCCGAGGATGTCGAACACGCCGACGACCGCGAGCAGGCCGGCGGCCGTCGTCGTCGGCATCCCATGGTCATGGGCGCTCGGGATGAAGTGCGTGCCGATCAGGCCGTTCGTCGTGGCGCCGCAGATAGCGAAACCGGCGGCCAGAGCCCAGAACGTCCGCGTGCGGGCGGCATCACGGAGCGTCGTCAGCGCGAGTCGAGCGGCACCCCACGCCGTCCCGCGGGGGCGCGGAGCGGAGGCGATGGGCTCCGCGCTCTCGCCATAGCGTGCGACGCCGAGGTCGCTCGGGCGGTTGCGGAGGAAGATCCAGACGAGGGGCACCACGGCGAGCGCGCCGCCCGCGATGACGAGCGAGGCTCCGCGCCAGCCGATGTCCTCCGCCGCGGCCGCGATCACCGGGAGGAAGATGAGCTGTCCCGTCGCGCTGCCGGCGGTGAGCACGCCCGAGACCAGCCCGCGCCGGGTGGCGAACCACGTGTCGGTGATGGTGGCCGCGAACACCAGAGCCATCGATCCCGTCCCGAGGCCGATCAGCACGCCCCACGTGAGGATGAGCTGGCCCGGTATCGCGACGAAGACGCTGAGCGCGGCCCCGGCGCCGATCACGAACAGCGCGACGACCGTCACCGCGCGGATGCCGAACCGTTGCATCAGCGCCGCGGCGAAAGGAGCGATCAGGCCGTAGAGCAGGAGGTTGACGGAGACGGCGAGGGAGAGCTCGGCCGTGGTCCAGCCGAACTCCTCCTCGAGCGGGACCATGAGCACCCCAGGGGCGGCGCGGAATCCCGCGGCGCCGATGAGGGCGATGAGGGCGACGAGGGCGACCGTCCACGCGGGGTGGAGGCGGCGACGGGTCTCGGCGGGGCGGTCGACGGACTCGGCGGTCATGCGGCGTGTCCGCCGTGCAGGGCGAAGGGCTCGCCGCCCATGCTCCGTCGCGCCCAGAGAGTGCTGTCGGCGTCGAGGGGAGCGGCGCACCGGGAGCACCAGTCCGCGGACTCGGCGGCGGTCCCGCACCGGGCACAGGACACGACCAGTCCCCACGGGCCCTCGGGGTCGGTGCGGCGGGAGAACCGTGCGTACGCATGCAGGATGGGCAGCGTCTCCTCGCCGGCTGCGGTGAGCCGGTACCCCTTCCGCCCTTCGCCGCGGTCGTCCCGGGTCACGAGTCCGGCCTCCGTCATCAGGGCGAGCCGACGTGCCAGGACCGAGTCCGCGGCGCCGGAGGCGTCTCGCAGCTCGTCGAACCGGGTGCGGCCCGAGAAGAGCTCTCGCAGGATGAGGAGAACCCACGGGTCGGCGATCACATCGGCGGCGCGGGCGATCGGGCAGGACGCGGAGGACCAGTCGGAGCGGAGCGGCATCCTGCTACTTTCTTGAAGAAAGTGAGGCTTGTCAAGCATCCGCTTCGAATCGCCCAAATGGCTGCATTCCCGGTCGGGATGCAGCCATTCGCGCTACTTCAACGGGGACGGTCGCCGAGCAGTGGGTCAGTCAGCGACGCGGGCAGCGATGTCGGTGCGGTGGTGGGACCCCTCGAGGCGGATGCGGCCGAGGGCGTCGTAGGCGCGGTCGCGGGCGGTGCGGAAGTCCGGGGCCACGGCGACGACGTTCAGGACACGGCCACCCGTCGCGATGAGCGAACCCCCCGGGGCGTCCGGGCTCGCGGTCGCGGCGTGCACCAGGCGGACGCCCTCCACGGCGGCGGCCTCGTCCAGACCCTCGATCGGGCGCCCGGTCTGCGGCGCCTCCGGGTACCCCTCGCTCGCCAGGACCACGGTGATCGCGACCTCGTCGCGGAACACGGGCTCCGGCTGGTCCTCGAGCGTGCCGGAGGCGGCGGCGAAGAGGAGCTGGGACAGCGGGGTCTCCAGTCGCGGCAGCACGACCTGGGTCTCCGGGTCGCCGAAGCGCGCGTTGAACTCGATCACACGCACGCCCTGCGGGGTGAGGATGAGCCCGGCGTAGAGGAGGCCGATGAACGGGGTCCCCTCCGCGTCGAGCTGCCGGACGACCGGGAGGGCGACGTCGCGGGTGACCTCTTCCACGAACGCCTGCTCGCTGCCGAACTGCTCCGCGAGCCAGGGCAGCGGGGAGTATGCCCCCATGCCGCCGGTGTTGGGGCCGGCGTCGCCGTCGAGGGCCCGCTTGAAGTCCTGTGCCGGGCTGAGCGCGCGCACGGTGTCGCCGTCGCTGAGGAAGAACAGCGAGACCTCGGGGCCGGACAGGAACTCCTCGACGAGGACGGGGCCGGCCGGGAGGTACTGCTCCGCGTGGGCCAGGGCCTCGGCGCGGTCGGAGGTGACGATGACGCCCTTGCCCGCAGCGAGCCCATCGGCCTTGACGACATAGGGGGCGCCCAGCTCGTCGAACGCGGACTCGACCTCGGCGACCGTGGCGGCGCGGACCGCGCGGCCCGTCGGCACACCGGCGGCGTCCATGACGCGCTTTGCGAAGGCCTTGGAGCCCTCGAGCTGCGCGGCGGCCTTGCCCGGCCCGAAGGCGGGGATGCCGCGGCCGCGGAGCTCGTCCGCGACGCCCGCCACGAGAGGGGCCTCCGGGCCGATGACGACGAGGTCGACCGCGTGCTCGTTCGCGAAGGCCGTGACCGCGGCGCCGTCGAGCGGGTCGAGGGCGACGGGTGTCGCGTCCTGCGCGATGCCGGCGTTGCCGGGGGCGACGAGGATCTCGTGCGCGGGGGACTCGGCGCGCAGCGCCAGGATGATCGCGTGCTCACGGGCACCGGAACCGAGGACGAGGATCTTCACCCGTCCAGCCTATCGAGGCGCGTGCGCGAGGTTTCGGTGGGTCCGGGTCAGAGCTCGATGGGGCGCTCGTCCGCCGTGTCCCAGGGCACGGTCCAACCGGTGGCGTCGAACAGAGCGTCGAGCACCATGGCGGTGAAGCCCCACACGATCGTGCCGTCGACGTCGAACGCGGGTCCGCGGAACGTGCGGCCGGCACGGGACAGGGTCGAGGTGAAGCGGGTCGCCGGGTCGAGGAGCTGCGCGACGGGGACGCGGAACACCTCGACGGTCTCCTCGTGGTCGACGGCGACGACGCGCGACGGCGACTGCCACCAGGCGAGCACCGGGGTGACCAGGTGGTTGCTCGCGGCGAGGGGGATCACGGGGAGCGTGGCGAGCACCTCGACTCCCGCGGGATCGAGGCCGGTCTCCTCCTCGGCCTCGCGCAGCGCCGTGGCGACGGCGTCGGCATCGGCCGCTTCGGCGCGCCCGCCGGGGAAGGAGACCTGGCCCGGATGCGAGGAGAGGGTCGGGGCGCGACGCTGCAGCAGGACGTCGAGGTCGCGCGCGACGGCCGCATCGACGGTCGGTGCGGGGATGCGGTCGAGGACGCCGAAGAGGATGAGCACCGAGGCGTCATGGGCGCGGCCCGGATCCGCGAGCGGAGGGATCGGCACGCTCCAGGAGTGGTCGGCCGCGGCGGCGAGCAGCTCGGCGCGGGCGCCCTGGGGATGCATGCTCATGCCATCGAGCTTATGACCGGGGCCGCCGCGGCGGATCTAGGGTGGGGGGATGGCCAGGAAGATCGACATCGTCGAGGGACGCGCGGCGCTCGGTGCCGTGCGCGACGCGGAGGCCGCGGGGACGAAGGCGGCGCGGCCGGAGCTCGCCACCGCGGTGCGCTACCTGCTGCAGCTGCTCGACGAGAAGGCGCCGGGCAACAGCGTCGAGGTGCGCGTCCCGCCATTCGGAGCCGTGCAGGTGATCCAGGGGCCGCGGCACACCCGTGGGACTCCGCCGAACGTGGTGGAGATGGACGCCGCCACGTGGATCGCGGTCGCGACCGGCACGGAGGCATGGGCGGACGCCGCGACGGCCGGGCGCATCCACGCCTCGGGCACGCGTGCGGATCTCACCGGAGTCCTCCCGCTGCGCCCCTAGCGCCGGGCCACGACGAGCGGTACCCCGGTGTGCGGGTGCGGGAACACATCGACGGGCTGCCCGTAGACCTCCTCGATCCGTGCGGCCGTGAGGACCTCGGCCGGCGTGCCGGTGGCGGAGACCCGACCGCCCGCGAGCAGAGTGACGCGGTCGGCGTGCGCGAGAGCGGCGTTGAGGTCGTGCAGCACGACCGCGACCGCGACCCCGGCCTTCGCCCGCCTGCGGATCACCCGCATGACGTCTTCGTGATGCTTCAGGTCCAGGGCCGCCGTCGGCTCGTCGAGCAGCAGGATCCCGGTGTCCTGGGCGAGCACGCGGGCCAGCGCCACCCGCGCGCGCTCACCGCCGGAGAGCGAGGGGACGGAGCGCTCCCGCAGCGCCGTGACCTCGGTCGTCGCCATCGCCGCCGCCACGGCGCTGCCGTCCTCCTCGGCGGCCGGGCTCCGCGCCCACGGCGTGCGTCCCATCCGCACGACCTGCTCGACCGTGAAGGGGAAGGTGACGGCGTTCTCCTGCAGCAGCACGGCGCGTTGCCGGGCGAGGTCGCGAGGACGGACACCCGTGACCGGACGGCCGTCGAGGAGGACGGTGCCGGACTCCGGAGCGACGTCCCCCGCGAGCACGCCGAACAGGGTGGACTTGCCCGCGCCGTTCGGCCCGACGAGGGCGTGCACCTCGCCGGCGTGGATGGAGATGGCCGCGTCGTCGAGGATGGTGCGTCCGTCCCCGACCCGCACCGTGAGCCCCTGGCCCCGCAGGCGCGGGCTCACGCCCATCCTCCCGACCGCCGCCGCGTCCGCACGAGGAGCCAGAGGAAGAACGGGCCGCCCACGAGGGACGTGATCATGCCGATGGGGAGGTCCGCGAGCGGCACCGCCGTGCGCGCCACGAGGTCGGCGGCCGCGATGAGGAGCGCGCCGCCGAGGGCGGAGGCGATCACGAGCGGGAGGTGTGCGGGGCCGATCAGCATGCGCATCAGGTGGGGCACGACGAGGCCCGCGAACCCGATGATCCCCGCGAAGGCGACCGCGGCGCAGACGAGCAGTGCCACCGTGACGATCACGACCATCCGCAGCAGCTCGACCGGCACGCCCAGGTGCCGGGCGGTGCGCTCGCCGAGGGCGAAGAGATCCAGACCCGGCGCCACGATCAGGGCGACGACGATCCCGATCGCCACGAGCGGCGCGACGAGCTGGATGTTCGACCAGAGGGCGCCGTTCAGCGAGCCGAGCTGCCAGAACACGATCTGCTCGCGCGTCGAGGTCGTGCCGAGGAACGTGAGGAAGGCCATGCCGGCGCCGGCGATGGCGTTGATCGCGATGCCGGTGAGCAGCAGCGTGACCACTTCGGTGCGACCGCCGGAGCGGCTCAGGAGGTAGACGGAGAAGACGGCCGCGAGACCCCCGAGGAAGGCGAAGGCGGGCGTGGTCCACATGCCGAAGGTGGCCAGGCCGAACGTGATGCTGGCCGCCGCTCCGAGCGCCGCGCCGGAGGAGACGCCGACGACGCCGGCGTCCGCGAGAGGGTTGCCGAAGATGGCCTGCATGAGCACGCCGGAGACCGCGAGCGCGGCGCCGACGAGCAGGCCGAGGACCAGTCGGGGGAGGCGGAGGTTGTAGATCACGCCGTCGTCGGTCGCCGCGGCCGGAGTCCCGGCGGTGTCGATGCCGAGGCCGCGCAACAGGACGTCCAGGAGCGCGGTCGGCGACAGGTCGTACTGCCCGCTCGTGATCGACGCGACGCCCGTGACGAGAAGGCCGATGACGAGGGCGATGACGACCGTCGCGAAGCGTAGTCCCCGATGCCGGGTCGGCGTCGGGGTGACGACCTCGCCGGTCACGAGGCGGGTTCCGGCGCGTACAGGGCCCGGGCGAGGGCGCTGATCACATCGGCCGACCGGGGGCCGAAGCTGAGGATCTCGGCGTCCGCCATGTCGATCACCCGCCGGTGTGCTCCTGCGGGGGTCTCGGCGATGGCGGGGATGCGTTCGATGAGCCCGTCGACGCCGCCCACCGATTCCAACCCGTCCGTCATCATCACGAGCACGTCGGGCTGCGCGGCGACGAGTGCTTCCGCGGTCATCGGCTTCATGCCCTCCCAGCCGATCTCCTCCGCGACGTCGACACCGCCGACCGCATCGATGAGGGAGTCCGCCCCGGAGTCCTCACCGAAGATGTAGTACACGTTGGCGCTCCCGCGTACGTACAGGAAGAGCATGCGTGCGCGGTCCGTCGCGGCGGACGGGGTGACGTCGGCGATCTCCGCGATGGCGGCGTCGAGCTCGGCGTCGAGGCGGGCGCTGAGCGCCGTGCCGCGCGTCGGGACGCCGAGGGCCGTGGCGATCTCCGTCACGAGCGCGTCGGTGGTGTCGATCCGGCGGTCGCTGGAGATGACGACGACCGCGATGCCCGCATCCCGCAGCTGTTGGCGGACCTCCTTCGGGCCGATCGTGGTGTCGGTGAGCACGACGGTCGGGGCCAGTTCGAGGATGGCCTCCGGGTTGAGCGTGTGCCCGGTCTTGGTGACGACCGGGAGATCCTCGGTGCCGGGGAACTGCGTGGACGCGTCGCGTCCGACGACCTGATCGCCGAGTCCGAGCGCGAACACCGTGGCGGCGATCGTGCCGGAGATGTCGATCGGGAGGATGCGATCGACGTTCGTGATCTCGACCTCGCGGCCTTCGCTGTCGGTCACGGTGACCGGGAGCGCCGGGGCGGTGTCGTCATCGACGGGCGCGACCGCGTGACTCGCGAGGCATGCGGTCGAGGGGCCCGTCGCTGCGCGCACGTCGGCGACCAGGTCCAGATCGGCGAGAGGAGTCGAGGCCTGCGGGCAGGCGTCGTCGACAGGGGGTGCCGCCGACCCGGGGCCGGAGTCCGACCCGGCGCACGCGGCCAGTCCGAGGGCCAACGCGGCGGCGAGAAGCAGGGCAGGAGCGCGTCGCATTAGGCAAGGCTATCCTAAAACTTGACGCCCTCACTGGCGCCCCTCTACGCTCGGGATCGGCGGCTTGCTTAGCCAAGCCTAACCAAAGTCCACCCTCGCCCGACTGCCGTGCGGCGCCGCAGGGGCGCGCGATCGATCGCGCCCGGCGCGCCGCGGAGAACCGTGAACGCCACAGCACATACGCCCTCAGCGAGCACACGCCTGCGTGTCCTGCTCGCCGCCCTCGTCTCTTTCGTCCTCGTCGCCGCCGGGGCGATGGTCAGCCCACCGGCCCACGCGGCTGCGGCGACCGTCACCGCGGCGGTGTCGTCCGCCGCCACCAGCGGCCTCACCGTGCAGGTGCGGGCCGAGGGCCTGCCCGACGTGACGGGCGTCTATGCCGCACTGATCGTGTCGGGCACCGAGAGCGGCATCTCCGCCGGTGGTGGCTACGCCGCGTTCGCGCTGCCCTTCCCGAGCGTGCAGCAGGGGGCCGCGTCCTTCACGCTGCAGGCGCCCGTGGCGTCCCTGGACCGGACGAAGACGTACGAGGTGCTCGTCTGGCAGCAGCACACCGCGCCGACAGCCGCCACGATCTACGGCCGCGGCGACGTCACGGTGACAGCTGCGCAGTGGGACACGGTCTTCGGAACGACGCCCGTCGAGCCGGGTGAGACGGAGCCGGGTGAGACGACTCCAGGCGAGACCGAGCCCGGGGAGACGGAGCCCGGGGAGACCGAGCCCGGGGAGACCGAGCCCGGGGAGACCGAGCCCGGGGAGACGGAGCCGGGGGAGACGACCCCGGGCGAGACCGAGCCGGCGCCCGCCGAAGCCGCCATCGAGGTGTTCCTCGCCGACGGCACCACGCCCGCTGCGGGCGCTCGCCTCCAGGCCGGCGACGAGATCGTCGTCAAGGGCACCGGATACGACCCGACCGCGAACGTCGGCGGACGCGGCGTTCCGATCCCGTCGAACCTGCCCCAGGGCGCCTATGTGGTCTTCGGCAACTTCGCCGCGACGTGGCAGCCCTCGCAGGGGGCGCCGTCCTCGGCGCGTTCGGTCGGTGCTCAGGCCTGGGCGCTCGCCGAGGATGTGCTGACCCAGGTCCCGACGCAGTACCAGGGTGCGATCCGCGCGCAGTGGGTGGACATCTCGCCCGACGGCTCGTTCCAGGTCACGCTCACGCTGAAGGACACCCCGGCGACGCCCGGCTCCTACGGCGTGTACACCTACCCGGCAGGCGGTGTCGTCAACGCCGACCAGGAGCGCAGCGTCGCTCTGGATTACCGCATCGCCTCGGGGCTGACGACCACCGTGACCGCGGCGACGGCCGAGGACGGCCTCACGGTCACGGCCGCGGCGACGAAGCTCGGTACCGTCTCCGGTGCCTACGCCGCGCTGATCGAGAAGGGTACGGAGGCCGACGTCACGGCCGGAGGGGGCTTCCTCGCGATGCAGTACGTGCGCGGCATCACCGGCGGCGGCTTCAGCGTCGACCTGACCGCGGCGGCGAGTGCTCTGGACCGGTCGAAGACGTACGAGGTGATCGTCTGGCAGCAGCACACGATGCCGAACGCGGACACCATCTACGCACGCTCCACCGTCACGGTCACCGACGCGCAGTGGAACGCCCTGCTGCCCTCCTCCGGACCGTCGGTCACGACCGCCGTCACCGGCGCCACCGCCGCGGACGGGCTCACGGTGAAGGTCACTGCCGCCGACCTCGGCGCGGTCACCGGCGCCTACGTGGCGCTCATCGAGGCGGGGACGGAGTCCGACGTGACCGCCGGCGGCGGCTTCCTCGCCATGCAGTACGTCCGGAACATCGGCTTCGGAGCCTTCGCCGTCGACCTGAACGCGGCGGCGAAGAACCTCGACCGGACGAAGACGTACGAGGCGATCGTGTGGCAGCAGCACACGATGCCGACCGCCGACACCATCTACGCGCGCGCAGCGGTCACGATCACCGACGCGCAGTGGCGCGCACTGCTCGGCGAGAAGCCGACCGAGCCGAAGCCCCCGGTCACGCCGAAGCCCCCGGTGACGCCGACGAAGCCGGCCGCGACCGTCCCCGGCGGATCGCTGCGCTGGGCCATCTCGTCCTCGTTCACGAACTACATCACCGGCCCGATCGCCCAGGGCGCGATCGCCGTGTCCGGTGGCGCCACCCGGTCCGGCGGCCAGTTCCAGTTCGGGCAGACCGTGGGCGGCGACTTCGACGCGGTTTCCGGACGCGGCAGTGTCGTCTACCGCGGTGCCGTGCGCTTCACAGGCCACCACGGGGTGCTCGACGTCACGGTCGCCGATCCGATGATCCGGATCACCTCGGCGTCCTCCGCCACGCTGTTCGTGACGAGCGGGGGTGCGCAGGTGCCGTTCGCGACCCTCGACCTCTCCCGCGCCGTCCGCACGACGGCCGGTGGTGCCGTCACCTACACGGCGGCACCCGCCGCCCTCACGGATGCCGGACGCGACCGCGTCCTCTCGGGGTACGGCACCACGCTCAACCCCGTCTCGTTCACGATCGGCTCCGTCGCCGCCGCTCCGTCGGGTACGACGGGAACGGTCGCGGCGGCCGCGGTCGTCCCGAAGGCCACGCTCCCGACGACCGCGCCGACGGCGGCCGGCATCGAGGTCGACGAGGAGAACCTCGCCGCGCTCGCCGCCGGGAAGACGGCCACGGTCTCCGCCTCCGGCTTCCGTGCGAACGAGGAGGGCATCAAGGTGGTCGTGTACTCGACCCCGGTGCTGCTCGGCACGGTGACGGCCGACGCGGCGGGCGTCGCGACGTGGTCGGGTGCCCTCCCGGCCACACTCGCGGACGGCGAGCACACGCTCACCTTCCAGGGCTCGGTCGATCGCGGTCTCGCGTTCACGCTCGCCAGAGTGACCACGGAGATCGGCGTGTGCACGGTCGAGGGGGCGACCCTGCACTGGGGCTACAAGGAGTCGTTCCGCACGTACATCGAGGGCATCGCGCGGGGCGGCTGGACGCTCACCGACGTGGCCTACGAGTACCCCGCCTTCGTGTGGTCGAACGGCACCGGTTCGCTGGACGACGCGGCGGGCTCGGGCCTGGTCACCTACGGCGGCAGCATCACCTTCACGGGCCACGATGGGGCGCTGAACACGACGCTGGCGAACGCGCGGGTCGAGCTCACGGGCGACACCGGCTACCTCGTGTTCGACGTGACCGGGACCACGCAGGCGGGAGAAGCCGTGGCGCAAGAGGGCGTGCGTCTCGCCGAGTTCGCGCTCGCGGACGCCGCCGTCGTCGACGGCGCGCTGACCCTCGATGCGGTTCCCACGACGCTGACCGCGGCCGGTGCCTCCGCGTTCGGCACGTATGAGGCGGGCGAGGAGCTCGACCCGGTGTCCGCCGTGATCCCGGTCGACGGCGCCTGCGGCACTCCCGCCGAGGAGGAGTCCGAGCCGGAGGCCGAGGCGGACGCGGCGGTGACCGCGATCAGCGCGCCGGTCGCCACCGCGGAAGCTCCGGTGTGGCCCTGGATCGTGGGCGGTCTGGTGGTCGTGGCGCTGGCCGCGACGGGCGGGGTGCTGATCGTGCGGCGCACCCGGAGGGGGGAGCCGGCCGAGGCGACGACCGAGGTCTGAGTCCGGCGGCTACCGGAACCGCCCTCCCCGGTGATCGGGGAGGGCGGTTCCGTGCGCGGCTGCGTACGCCCGCAGAGGGTGGGACAATGGAGGCATGCCCTCCCACGACACCCACCAGACCGTCGAAGCGACCGTGCGCCGCGTACCGCGGTACGGCGTGCTCATGGGCATCGGGGTCGTGCTGGGCATCATCGCCGCCGGCATCCTCACGATGGTCGGCAGCTTCGAGCAGTCGCAGGCGCTCGACGTCGTCTACCCGCCTGGTCAGGTCTTCGGCTTCCTGCTGCTGTGGACCGTGCCGATCGGGCTGGCGCTGGGTGGCGTCGCCGGTCTCGTTCTCGAGCGGATCGCCCGCCGCCATGACCGCGTCGTGAGGGTCGACCGGGAGACCGTCATCGACGAGGACGACACGACGACCCACCGCGCCTAGGCGAGCTCGGCGATCACGGGACGGATGGCGGAGTCGAACGCCACGACGTCCCGGCGGAGCCCATCGGTCACCGCGACCGTGAGGTCGCCGATCCACCAGATCCCGCGCTGCGACAGCGGCAGCACCTGCACGTTGAGCTCGAACGAGTGCGCGCGGCGTCCGATATCGCGTTCGAACTCCGCGATAGCGCTCGCGTACGCCCGATAGGCGTCTCCGCCCGTGTGACTCTTCATCGACCCGACGTATCGGTCGTGCGCGGCGTTGGCGTACCGGAGCGCGGTGCCGGCATGCGGACGGATCGCGGTCGAGAGCGCTTCGGCGCCGGTCGCCGGGAGGGCCACCAGGGTGTCGAAACCGTCGATCAGCTCGAGCGGGACGCCGGAGTGGTGGGCCCGCGGCTCCACGGTCATGTCCCAGTAGCCCTGCCACTGCGTCTCGACCTCGGGGGAGGCGTCCGGAGCATCGGGCGCGCGCACGGACAGGTCGCGGAGGGACGGCAGATCGAGGGGCGCCCTGATGCCCAGCAGCTGGCGCAGGGCGAGCGCGACGAGCACGGGGACGCTCGCGTCTTCGCGGATGAGCCACTGCGGCTTGTCGGCCATGGCCCCCATCGTAGGCGGGTGCGGCAGCCGTGCGGAGTCCCGGCACGGTAATGCCCACTGCGAGCCGCGTCAACCCTCGCTGTGATCGCCGCACCCGGGGGTAAACCTGCTCACACGTCGGCGGCCGTCGGCGGGAGTCGAGAGGAAGAACGATGTCGCAGAGCAATGCAGAAGGTGCCGCGGGCAGCGGTACGACCGAGTCTCCGGGCACCGTCCGGACCGCCGCGCATGAGGCCGCGGGTGTCGCCGACACGGCGAAGGGCCAGGCCGCGGACGTCGTCGAGACGGCGAAGGCCGAAGCCGGGGCGGTCGCCCACGAGGCCAAGGATCAGGTGCGCGACCTGTACCACCAGACCAAGACGGAGCTGTCGGAGCAGGCGGCGGTGCAGCAGCGCCGCGTCGCGGACGGACTCCGGTCCGTGGGCGGGGAACTGGGCACGATGGCGGAGCGTTCCGACGGCGGTGTCGCCGCCGACCTCGTGCGCCAGGCATCGACGCGCATCCAGGGCATCGCGGGCTGGATCGGCGACCGCGACCCCGGTTCGCTGCTCACCGAGGTGAAGTCCTACGCGCGGGCGAAGCCCGGCACGTTCATCGCGGTGGCCGCACTCGCCGGTCTCGTCGCCGGCCGGCTGACCAGGGCGCTCTCCGAGGGCGCCGCGGAGTCCGCCTCGTCCGGCGCGGCATCGGGCTCCGGCTCCCCGTCGGTGGCGGGAGCGGCGGCACCCGCTGTCCCGCCGCGTCCCGTCGTCGCCCCGGCGACCACGCCCGGCGCCGTCCCCGGCAGCGCGGGCGCCGCGGGAGTGGTCGGAGGCGCGGGCACCGCAGAGAACACCACTCTCGGTGAGCCGCCGCTGCCCACCGACGGCACCGTGCCCGGAGCGCCGGACGGCATGAGCGGGATCGACGCCGGCACCGCCCCGTGGGGCGTCACGCCGCACGGCGAGACGGTCGACGACGGGGACACCCCGCTCTACGACCGCACCGACGCCGCCACCCGCGGATCCGACGAAGAGGGGCGACCATGACCGACGCCACTCCCACGCCCTCGGAGCAGAAGGCCGAGACCACGTCACTCGGCGATCTGCTCAGCGAGGTCACCACCGATCTGTCGACCCTCATGCGGCAGGAGCTGGAACTCGCCAAGGCCGAGCTCAAGCAGTCCGCCACGCGCGCGGGCCGGGGGGCGGGGATGCTCGGCGGAGCGGGATACGGCGCACTCATGGCCGTGTTCTTCCTGTCGGTCGCCCTCTGGTGGGCCCTCGGAGCATATGTCACCGGCCTCGGCTGGTCGGCAGTGATCGTCGCCGTCATCTGGGCGGTGATCGCCCTCGTCCTGTTCGTGATGGGACGCAAGCAGTTGAAGAGCATCGAAGGGGCTCCGCGCACCGTGGACAGCCTCAAGCGCATCCCTGATGCGGTGAAGAGGAATGAGGAGAACAAATGAGCGATTCACCCGAAGCGATCCGCGCCGACATCGAGCGGACCCGAGCGGAGTTCGGCAGGGATGTCGACGCCCTCGCCGACAAGGTCACCCCCTCGAAGGTCGTGCACCGGCAGACGCAGAAGATGAAGGGCGCCGTGCGCTCGGCGGTCGACCGCGTCATGGGCGCCGCCGACGACGCCGGGGACCGACTGGGGGATGCCTCCTCCTCGGTCGCCGACGCCGGACGGCACACCGTGGCCAAGGCGCAGGGCAATCCGCTGGCGGTGGGGCTCATGGCCTTCGCTGCGGGGCTCGTCGTGGCCGCCGTCATCCCCGCCTCCTCGAAGGAGAAGGAACTGGCCGAGGACATCAAGGAGAAGGCGCAGCCTCTCGTCGACGAGGCGACCGACGTCGCCAAGACCATCGGCCAGGATCTCAAGGAGCCGGCGCAGGAGGCCTTCGCCGCCGTCAAGGACGAGGCCGCCGGTGCCGCCGCCCACGTCCGTGACGACGCGACCCACGCGGTCGACGAGGTCAAGAGCAGTGCGCAGGACGCCCGCGACAACGTCGCCGGCGGGAACTGATGCCCGCGCACCCGCCACATGAAGGGCCCGGTCCGATCCGTCGGACCGGGCCCTTCGCGTGCCGAGGGCCGGGTCAGGTCTCGATGCCGGTGCGTCCCGGTGCGGAGTCTGCGCGGGTCCGGACGCGCCGGCTGAGCAGGACCCCCGCCGCGAGGGCCAGCACCGCCCCGGCGGCGAGTCCGATCAGGCCGCCGGCGTCGCCGCCGGTGGCCGCGAGGCCCCGGGAGGGGGGAGCGGGCGGCGTCGCGGGAGCCGAGGGGGAGGGCGGCTCGACCGTGGTCGGCGGCGTGGTCGGGGACGGCGGGGAGAGCGTGGTCGGGTTGCGCAGCTCGACGGTCACGACGGAATCCGCGCTGATCGTGAGCTGTGCGCCTCCGTCGGTCGCGGTCACCCCGTCGCCGGTGAACTGCGGGCTTCCCCACACGACACCGGGCACGGCCTCCGCGGTGTGCTCGGACAGCGTCACGACCGCGCCCACCGGGATCTGCGCGACATCGCGCGCGGTGCCGTCCGCGGGCAGCATGAGCGTTCCGGTCACCGCACCGTCCGCAGTGGGGTAGGAGTAGTCGACGGCGAACGTCGCATCGGCCGGGACGAGGGATGCTCCCTCGCCGACGATTCGTTTCGCGACCGAGAACCCGCCGCGCCCGTCCCCTTCGCCGTCGCCGCCCGCCACGCTCGCGGTCACGGTCGCCGTGGTGGTGGTGACGCTCGATCCGGAGACGGTGTTCGCGAACACCTGGCCGTTGTGCGCATCCGCCGGCAGCTCGGTCTGATACGACAGCCGATACAGGCGGTCGGCCTGCGCCGGCGCCGTGAGCTCCACGGTGAACGACGAGCTCGCGGTGCCCGGAGTGAGGACGAAGTCCGACCCGGCCGCGAGCGGCTGGAAGTCCGCCGGGTCGAACAGGCCGCCTGCCCACGCGTCGGTCGCGACCGAGCCGATCGCCACGGTGTCGGGCAGCAGGTTCAGTCCCGGGGTCGCGGTGTCCGTGAGGGTCGGGCGTTCTCCACCGAGCAGTCGTCCGGGGACCCAGATGTACCACTCGATCGTCCCGTCGGTCGTCTGCACGCCCGACTTGGTCGCATCCGTCGGCACCGGCTCCGGGCGCTGGGGGCCCACGCCGCCGCCGGGGATCTCCACGGTGATCGGACCACCGTCCCCCGTGGTGAAGGTCACGGTGTCCTCCTCGGTGGTCTCCTCCGCCTTCATCTGGAAGAACAGGGTGCCGTGGACGTTGTCATGCGTGAGGACGTAGTCGCTCAGCGTGCAGGCGATGGCGGTCGCCGCGACGGTGCAGGTGCCGACGGTCGCGCCGGCGGGGTCCCGCAGGGGGAACGTCGCAGCCACCCCGACGAAGCGGGGCGTCGTGGGAAATGCGAGCGAGAAGGTGTCCCCCGGTTGCGCGCTGTCCGGAACGGCCCAGGTGGCCTCGAGTCGGAGGGTGTCGTACAGGTGGATGCCGCCTGTCGATTCCACCACCGTCACCGCCGTGATGGCATCCAGCTCCGCCGCCTGCGCCGTCGGCGGCATCGCGAGCCCGACCAGGGCCAGGAGGGCGACGGCGCTGCTCGCCACGCCCCGGCTTCCCCTGCGTCGTCGGTCCGTTCTCTTCTTCTGTATGCGCACAGTCCACCTCTCCTGTTCTTTCCGGGACACCCGGTCGTCGAGCCCGCCCGATTCGCCGACAGACTCTCACATACGCGGATGATTACGCTACATATGAGGACGATTCGGTATGACTCGATCCACCCCGCGCTCGAAGCGGGCGGCGAGCCGACGGGGCGCCCGCGGGCGGTAGGCTGTTCGAGTGGCTGCCTCCCCCACCAACCCCTATTCCGAAGCCGGCGTCGACACCGCGGCGGGTGACCTCGCCGTCGAACTGATGAAGTCGTCCGTGCGCGCGACGCACGGCCCCGAGGTGCTCGGCGGTGTCGGCGGTTTCGCCGGTCTGTTCGACGCCAGCGCCCTGCGCGACTTCCGGCGTCCGCTGCTCGCGACCAGCACCGACGGCGTCGGCACCAAGGTCGCCATCGCGCAGGCCATCGACAAGCACGACACGATCGGCCAGGACCTGGTCGGCATGGTCGTCGACGACATCGTCGTGGTGGGCGCGAAGCCCCTGTTCATGACCGACTACATCGCGTGCGGCAAGGTCGTCCCCCAGCGGATCGCCGACATCGTGCGCGGC
The DNA here is from genome assembly GCF_003989315.1 of Microbacterium sp. HSID17254. Classification (NCBI taxonomy): domain Bacteria; kingdom Bacillati; phylum Actinomycetota; class Actinomycetes; order Micrococcales; family Microbacteriaceae; genus Microbacterium; species Microbacterium sp. HSID17254. The sequence continues at coordinate 34,356 of NZ_RBLT01000021.1, read as the reverse complement.
ATCGCCGAGGCGTGCGCCGCGACGGGCACCGCGCTCGTCGGCGGCGAGACGGCGGAGCACCCCGGTCTCCTGGGCCCGCGCGACTACGACGTCGCCGGCGCGGCGACGGGCGTGGTCGAGGCCGACGCCATCCTCGGCGCGGAGCGCGTGCAGGACGGCGATGCGGTCATCGCGGTCGCCTCCAGCGGCCTGCACTCCAACGGCTACTCGCTCGTGCGCCACATCATCACCCGAGCCGGGATCTCCTACGGCGACAACGCCGCAGACTTCGGTTCGACCTGGGGCGAGGCTCTGCTTGAGCCCACGCGCCTCTACACGCTGCCGCTGCTGCGACTGATCGAGGCCTCCGGCGGGGTCCACGCGCTGAGCCACGTCACCGGCGGCGGCATCGCGGCGAACCTCGCGCGCGTACTCCCCCAGGGAAGCTGGGTCGAGGTCGACCGCAGCACCTGGTCGCCGAGCCCGGTGTTCCGCGTGCTGAGCGACATCGCCGGTTCCACGCTGGAATCCGCCGAGGGCACCTGGAACCTCGGCATCGGATTCCTCGCCGTGGTGGCGGCGGACAGGACGGACGCCGCGATCGCGGCGCTGAACGCCGAGGGCATGCCCTCCTGGCAGGTCGGCACGGTGGGCTTCGGCCCGCGTCCGGCCGGTGAATTCGAACAGGGCGCCAAGGGCGTCGATGGTGGAGCAGTGCGCCTCGTCGGCGCCTACGCGGACGGAGCGAAGTAAGAGCCCATGTGCGGCATCGTCGGAATGGTGGGCTCTGCCCCGGTCAATCAGGACATCTACGACGCCCTCCTGCTGCTGCAGCATCGCGGGCAGGACGCGACGGGCATCGCCACCGCCGAGGCGAACGGCGTCATGCACAATGCCAAGGCCCAGGGGATGGTGCGCGAGGCGTTCCGCACCCGCGACATGCGCGGACTGCTGGGCAACGTCGGTCTCGGCCACGTCCGCTACGCCACCAAGGGCACCGCGTCCAGTGAAGAGGAGATGCAGCCGTTCTACGTGAACGCGCCCTACGGCATCATCCTCATCCACAACGGCAATCTCACGAACACGCGCGAGCTCGCCGCCGACATGGCGCAGCGCGACCGTCGGCACCTGAACTCGTCCAGCGACACCGAGCTGCTGCTCAACGTGCTCGCCGGTGAGTTGCAGGCCACGACCTCCACGGTCGACCTCGACCCGGACCGGATCTTCGAGGCCGTCGCCCGCACGCATGACCGCATCGAGGGCGCGTACGCGGTGATCGCCGTCATCGCCAACTACGGCCTGCTCGCGTTCCGCGATCCGTTCGGCATCCGTCCGCTGATCCTGGGCCGCCGCCCTTCCACGGTCCCCGGAGCCGAGGGCAAGGACGAGTGGGTCGTGGCGAGCGAGTCCCTCGTGCTGGAGAACGGCGACTACGAGGTCGTGCGCGAGGTCGAGCCCGGCGAGGCCGTGTTCATCACGAACGAGGGCGAGCTGTTCACGAAGCAGTGCGCCACCGAGACGCACCTCGCACCCTGCGCCTTCGAGTACGTCTACCTCGCTCGTCCCGACTCCGTCATGAACGGCATCTCGGTGTACGAGTCCCGCCTGCGGATGGGCGACAAGCTCGCCGACACGATCGCAAAGCACGTGCCGATGGACAAGATCGACGTGGTCATGCCGATCCCCGACTCGTCCCGTCCCGCGGCCATGGAGGTCGCCCGTAAGCTCGGCATCGAGTACCGCGAGGGCTTCTACAAGAACCGCTACGTCGGCCGCACCTTCATCATGCCGGGGCAGGCGGTGCGCAAGAAGAGCGTCCGTCAGAAGCTCAACGCCATGTCGACGGAGTTCCAGGGCAAGAACGTGCTGCTGATCGACGACTCCATCGTGCGCGGCACCACCTCGAAGGAGATCATCCAGATGGCCCGGGATGCCGGAGCCGCCTCGGTGACCTTCGCCTCCGCCGCCCCGCCCGTCCGGCACCCGCACGTGTACGGCATCAACATGCCCTCGCGGCACGAGCTCATCGCCCACGGCCGCACGATCCCCGAGATCGCGGAGGAGCTGGGCTGCGACCACCTCGTGTACCAGGAGGTCGACGACCTGAAGGCCGCGATCACCGAGGGTTCCGTACTGGAAGACCTCGACATGAGCTGCTTCGACGGCCGCTACGTCACCGGCACCGTCACCGACGAGTACCTCGCCTGGGTGGAGGGGTCGCAGACCTCTTGATGTCCGGGTCCCTGAGCTCGCCGCAGGGCCGACCCCTCTGGCAGGGGCGCGCCCTCGCGTTGATCGGGATCGTGCTGGTCGCGTTCTCGCTGCGGTCGGCGGTCGCCTCGCTCTCTCCTGTCCTCGACCACGTCGCCGAGGACTTCCCGGTGGCCCCCGTGATCGTGGGGCTGATCGGCGCGGCTCCGCCCGTCTGCTTCGCGCTGTTCGGACTGCTGACCCCGCTGTTCGAGCGCCGGTTCGGGCTGGAGCGGATGGCGGTCGTGGCGATCGTGCTGATGGCGGCGGGCATGCTGCTGCGCGGCCTCGCCCCCGACTCCTGGAGTCTGCTCGCGGCGACCGCCGTCGTGTTCGCCGGCGTGGGGTCGGGCAACGTCCTGCTGCCGCCGCTGGTCAAGAAGTACTTCGCCGACCGGCTCGGCGTCATGATGACCGCATACTCCACGACGCTCGCGGTCTCGACCTTCCTCCCGCCGCTGGTCGCCGTCCCCGTCGCCGACTCGCTCGGCTGGCGGATCTCGCTGGGCATGTGGGGCGTGGTGGCCGCCCTCGCGCTCGTGCCCTGGGTCACGCTGCTGGTGCGCTCCCGCGGCGACGACCGCGCGGTGCCGACGGAGCTCCTGGTTCCCGACCCCACCGACGGCGTGGACGATGTGCGCGACGCGGTCGCCGCCTCGACCGGGCCGATCACGACGCAGTCGGCGAGCCCCCGCGTCTTCGGCCGGCTCTGGCGGCTGCCGTTGGCGTGGGCGCTCGCGCTCGTGTTCGGCACGTCGTCGACCATGGCCTACGTCGCCTTCGCCTGGCTGCCCACCATCCTCGTCGACCTCGGTGGCGTGACCCCGGCGACCGCCGGCTTCCTGCTCTCGCTGTTCGCTCTCGTCGGGCTGCCCTGCTCCATGCTCGTGCCGGTGCTCGTCGTGCGGTTCCAGGCCAGCCGCCCGCTGTTCTTCGTGGCCGTGGTGGCCGGTCTCGTCGGGCTCGCCGGTCTCCTGCTCTTCCCGACCGTCGCGCTGCCGCTGTGGGTGGCGATCTTCGGGCTCACCGCGATCATGTTCCCGCTGAGCCTCGTGCTCCTGAGCATCCGCGCGCGTACGCCGGAGAGCGCTGTCGCCCTCAGCGGCTTCGTGCAGAGCATCGGCTACGCGATCGCGGCGGTGTTCCCGCTCCTCGTCGGCCTTCTCCACGACACCAGCGGAGGGTGGCAGGTGCCGCTTCTCGTGGTGGCGGGGGTGCTGGTCGTCTCCGTGCCCGCGGGCATCATCGCCGGTCGCCGTCGCACGATCGAGGACGAGTGGGAGCGGCGTCACGGCCGCTGGTGACGATGGCCGTCAGCGCGTGACGCGAGGCGGCGCGGTCGAGGAGCGCACGATGAGCTGCGGGTCGGTGGAGGGCATCTCGCCGACCGGGTCGTGGCCCTCGATCTGGGTGATGAGCCGCAGCGCGGCGGCGCGGCCCATGGCCTCGAACGGCTGACGGACGGTGGTCAGGGCGGGGGAGGCGTAGGCGGCGAGGGCGATGTCGTCGACGCTCACGACGGAGATGTCCTCCGGCACGCTGCGCCCCGCCTCGTGCAGGGCGCGGATGAGGCCGAACGCCATCTCGTCGCTGCTGACGAAGACCGCGGTCGCCTCGGGGATCGCGGCGATCGTGCGGCCCGCCCGGTACCCGGACTCCGGGGTCCAGTCCGCCGGGATCACGGGCGGCGGGACGATGCCGCGCTCGCGGAGCGTCTGCTCCCAGGCCTCGCTGCGCTGCTGCGTCTCCGTCCAGTAGTCGTCGCCGGAGACGTGCCACACGGTCTCGTGGCCGAGGTCGAGGAGGTGCTCCACAGCGAGGCGGGCGATCGCGCGCTGGTCGACCGCGAGCGGGGCGTCCTCCTCGAGGGAGGTGCGCTCACTCCGGGTGGCGGGCGTCCGTTCGGTACGCGTCCGCATCGCCGGCGTGTCCAGGGCGATCGGAACACCGAGGATGATGCCCTCCGCGCCCTGCCGCTCCAGGCGATCGAAGGCCTCGAGGAACGCGTCGTCCGAGGCGTGGTCGGCCACCGCCGCCGTGGTCACGGTGTAGCCGTTCGCCGCCGCGGCCTGCTGGATGCCGACGCCGAGCGCGGCGGAGGAGTAGCGATCGGTCGAGACCACGATCACGCCGAGCACACGGGTGCGGCCCGAGGCGAGCGACGCGGCGGCGGCGTGCACCCGGTAGCCGAGCTCCTCGACCGCGGCGAGAACCCGTCGTGCGGTCTCCGGGCGAACGTTGTCCTGTCCGGACATCACGCGCGAGACGGTCTGGGTGGAGACGCCGGCGAGGCGGGCGACGTCGACCTGGCTGGGGGCGCGGTCGTCTTTCGGACGGCGAGGGGACATGCCCCAATGGTAGCGATCCATCGGCGGAAAACCAGGGAGCGCGGACATCGGCGATGCGATAATGTGAACGCAAACAATTCAGCTGGGAGTGCAATGTCCGACCTTCTCGCCGCGGCTTCCGACGGCTTCTCCACCGCCGTCGCCGCGCCGACAGACGCCGCTGCCCCCGGCGCCCCCGCCCTGTCCTGGCGCGACGGGGAGATCCTCCGCGACGGTGCGCCGCACCGCATCCTGTCGGGCTCGATCCACTATTTCCGCGTGCACCCGGACCAGTGGGAGGACCGCCTGCGCCGGCTCGCCGCGATGGGCGCGAACACGGTCGACACCTATGTCGCCTGGAACTTCCACGAGCGGGTCGAAGGGGACATCCGCTTCGACGGCTGGCAGGACGTCGAGCGCTTCGTGCGGCTGGCCGGCGAGGTCGGCCTCGACGTCTTCCTCCGGCCGAGTCCCTACATCTGCGCGGAGTGGTCCAACGGCGGTCTCCCCTTCTGGCTCACCGGGCGGGTCGCGGCGCTGCGGACGAGCGATCCCGCGTTCCTCGCCGCCGTCGATACCTGGTACGACGCGCTGCTTCCGCGGCTCGCGCCCCTGCAGGCCGCGTACGGCGGGCCGATCGTGGCGATCCAGATCGAGAACGAGTACGGATCGTTCGGCAGCGACGCCGCCTACCTCGCCCACCTGCGTGACGGGCTCCGGCGACGGGGCATGGTGGAGATGCTGACGACGGCCGACGGGATCACTCCGGACATGATCGCGCACGGGAGCGTGCCGGGCGCGATGACGACGTTCACTTTCGGCACCGGGGTGCCGGTGGCGGCCTCCCTGCGTCGGCACGGGGAGGCGCTCATGTGCAGCGAGCTCTGGGGCGGCTGGTTCGACCACTGGGGCGAGCGGCACCATGTGCGGTCGGCGGACAGCATGGGCGGGACGATCCGCGAGCTCCTCGACGAGGGCGGTTCGGTCAGCCTCTACATGGCGCACGGGGGCACCAACTTCGGCCTGTGGAACGGCGCGAACCACGACCTCGTGCTGCAGCCCACGGTGACCAGCTACGACTCCGACGCCCCGATCGGCGAGGACGGCACCCTCGGGAAGAAGTTCCATGCGCTTCGCGCGCTCTTCGCCCCCTTCCACGCGGACGAGCTGCCGCCGGTCCCCGACCAGCCGCGGCGGCAGTCCGCGGCGTCCGCGCCCCTGGAGCCGCGGGCGGGTCTGCTCGACGTGGTCCGGGCGACCCCTGCCACGGGCGCGCACTCGCCACGCCCGCTGACCTTCGAGCAGCTCGGGGCGGAGGACGGCCTTGTCGCCTACGAGGCCGACGTGTCGTTCCCCGACGAGGCGACTCTGACCATCGACGGCCTGCACGATCGTGCGGTCGTCTTCCTCGACGACCGCCGCCTCGGTGTGCTCGAACGGGACGGCGAGACGTCTCTCGCTCTCCCCGTGGACGGCGGCTCCGGTCGGCTGACGTTCGTCGTCGAGAGCCTCGGACGCATCAACTACGGGCCGTACACCGGCGAGGGCAAGGGCATCATGCGCGGGGTGATGATCGGCCGCCGCCTTGTGAACGGCTGGACGCATCGCCTCCTGCCGCAGACGGCACCGGCGGCGGACGCCGTCGCGTCGGGCGGAACGGACGGCCTCGCCGTCGCCGGGTTCGATGTCGCTGAACCGCTGGACGCGTGGCTCGCATTCCCCGGTGGCGGCAAGGGCATGGCGTGGCTGAACGGATTCCTGCTCGGACGCTACTGGAGCGTGGGTCCGCAGGAGACGCTCTACGCCCCCGCGCCGCTGTGGCGTGCCGGGCGCAACGAGATCGTGCTGCTCGACACCGACGGCCTCGGGGCGACGGTGGAGATCCGGGAGGCGCCGTCCTTCGGGGAGACCGAGGAGTTCATCGGCTCCTGAGCCGCGCACCGGCCGCGAGTGATGACCTTCGGCCAATGTTTGCGCATACTTCGCGTTCAACTCTTGTCTTAAGCCACATCGTCGCTCTACGGTGATAGCGCAAACATCGGTTCCGATCGATGATCCACCTGCGGCGCATCGGGGCGTCCTTTCCTCCGGCCGTCGCACCGTTCGAGAGGCAAGACGTGTCGACACCTTCCCGACCGCCGCGCACCGCCGTCGCCATCAGCTCCCTGCTGGCGACGGCTCTCGCGCTCGGCGGAGCGCTCCTCCCCGCGACCGCTGCACAGGCCGCCGATCTCCTCCCCGTCCCGCAGACGGAGTACCGGTTGCACGCGGTGTCCAGCGAATCGGATCCGTATCCGGCGCCGCCCTCGCTCGACGGCACGGCTCTCGGCGCCTTCGACGGCGACTATGCGACGCAGTGGACGTCGCGGTACTCGTCCAACGCGCCCTTCCCGCACTGGATCGCCCTCGACCTGCAGCGGCCCCTCTCTGTGAAGGCGCTGGACTACTCGGTCAAGCGCGGGCAGAGCGTCGCGGCCAAGACCGTCGAGGTGTACGTCACGGACGACGCCGACGCCGCGCGCACCTCGCCGGCCGATGGGGGATGGGGCGCCGCCGCCGCGGCCGCGACACTGCACGCACCCACCGCGAATGACGAGAAGCAGCGCATCACGCTGGAGACCGCGAAGGACGGCCGATACGTCGCGCTGCTCGTCATCGACGCGCAGGGCACCACGGGCGGCGGCGCCGGTGAGATCCAGGTGCTCTCCGACGAGGAGCTCCCGCCGATCGTCACGGAGCCGGAGACGCCGGAGCAGCCGGAGACCGGGGACACCGTCGAGATCGCCGCGGGCGGCACCACCGCCACCGTCACCTCCGCGTTCCCGCAGATCCTCGGCTACCGCGTGGGCGATGACCGCCTCGGCGGGCAGAAGAGCTCCCCGCGCACCTGGGCGGTCAACGGCACCGCCTATGCGTCGACCACCACCTCCACGGCGACGGCGAGCGGCGTCGACTACGTATCGACCCTGACCGGCATCGACGTCACGGTGCGCAGCAGCATCCGCGTCGCGGCGAACGGCACGGTCGAGTTCACCGTGACCGGGGTGGACGGCTCCGCCGCGGTGAACACCCTGGCGCTCCCCGACAACGCGTTCCTCTCCGCGACGGCTGCGGACGGCGCCGTCCTCGATCGCACCGTGATCAGCCCGAACAGCACCACGAACGCCGATGAGCACATCGCGGTGGGAGCGGCGACGGCCACCGGGACGAAGGGCGCGGCCTTCGCATTCCTCGGCGACGGGACCCTCGCCGGCAGCGTGATCACGAACGCGACGACGCAGGCCTCCGGCGGCACCGCCTCGTGGAACACCCGGCTCACGACGCGGGTGACCGCTGCCGACGGCCGGACCGCGGAGATCGGCTCGAACACCTGGCTCATCCATCCGACCACCGCCGTCGACAGCCGGGTGACGACCTACGCCCTTCCGAAGGTCACGGTGCTCCTCACCGCCGACCGCAACGGCGACGAGACCGTGGACTGGCAGGACGCCGCGATCCGCTACCGCGAGGTCGACGCCCCGCGCCTCGGTGCCGACCGGGTGGCCGACCGCGTGGTCAGCCGTATCCCGTTCAACTTCGCCTCCAGCGCCACGAACTACTTCGACCTCGTGCTCGACAACACCAAGCGCATCGCGAACCAGACCGACGGCCTCGGGCAGTGGGTGCTCAACAAGGGCTTCGGCAGCGAGGGACACGACTCCGCGAACACCGACTACGGCGGGAACTACAACGAGCGTGCGGGCGGCCTCGCCGACCTCAACCGCCTCGTCGACGAGGGGGCGAAGCTCAACGCCGACATGAGCGTGCACGTCAACGCCACGGAGATCTACCCGCAGGCGGACGCGTTCGACGCGGCGATCCTCGACGGTACCCCGCCGTACAAGCCGGGCTGGAACTGGCTGGACCAGTCGTACTACATCAACCAGCAGACCGACCTCGGCACCGGACGCGTGCTCGACCGCTTCCAGCAGCTGCGGGACGAGGTGCCGGGGCTCAGCGGCGTCTACATCGACGTGTACTACTCCAACGGCTGGGTGGCCGAGGAGCTCGCGGACGAGCTGAACGCCATGGATCTCGAGGTCGCGACCGAGTGGGGCGACAAGTTCGTCGACAGCACGGTCTGGTCGCACTGGCCGAACGACCTCGCCTACGGCGGCAAGGACAACAAGGGCATCAACTCCACCATGGTGCGGTTCATCCAGAACGCGCAGGCGGACGTCTGGAACGACGACGTCCTGCTCGGCCAGCAGCGTCTCGTCGATGCCGAGGGCTGGGTGGGCAACCGCAACTGGGACGGCTTCATCGGCAACATCTGGTCGCAGAGCCTGCCGACGAAGTTCCTGCAGCACTTCGACCTGCAGACGTACGAGGCGGGGGTCGAGGCGACCTTCACCGACGACGTGGTCGCCCGGATCGACGGCGGCATGCGGGTCGTCACGATGGACGGCGCGACCGTCCTCCGCGGCGACTCCTACCTGCTGCCGTGGCAGTCGCTGGAGTCGAGCGCCGAGGCGGGCTCGCCCGTCGACGCGGACAAGATGTACTTCTTCACGGCCTCCGGCGGCGAGAAGACCTTCGGTCTCACGGACGCCTTCCGCGGGAACACGACCTTCGACGTGTTCGCGCTCGGCGACCAGGGCCGCGAGAAGGTGCGCACCGTCACCGCGGTCGACGGGAAGCTGACGCTGTCCGGTGAGAAGGGGACGGCCTACGTCGTCGTGCCTCAGGGCGGAGCGCAGCGGGCGGCGATCGAGTACCGCGACGCGGGCCTGACCGATCCCGGGTTCAACTCGGGCGCGCTCGACGGCTGGAACCCCCGGGGCGACGTGACCATCGAGCGCACGGACCTCGGCGCGGCGAAGAACGCCTCACGGGGCGACAACATCGCGGTCTTCGGCTCGTCCCCCTCCGCGATCTCGCAGACCGTCACCGGCCTCACCCCCGGGAAGCGCTACGCGTTCTCCGCGCAGGTGCAGATCGATCCGACGGCCACGCGCGACGTGAGCGTCGCGGTCGACACCGGGGGCGGCGTCGTGAGCCGCACCTGGAACCTGTCCCCGACGTACAACTACATGCGCGCCGACTCGAAGGCCGGACAGTACTACCAGCGCGGATCGGTGTCGTTCCTGGCGCCGGCCTCCGGCGAGGTGACCGTCTCGGTCTCGGCGGTCGACGGCGACGCGGCGGTGCGCATCGACAACGCCAGGGTGATGGCGGACACGACGGCCCCGGCCGCGGCCGGCACGGTGTACTCGAACGACTTCGAGGGCAACCAGCCCGGGTGGGGCCCGTTCGTGAAGGGCGACGCCAACGGCATCGACGACCCCCGCACGAGCATCTCGCGCCGGCACGACCCGTACACGACGAGCGACTGGCGCAACACGGCCAAGCCGTTCGACAGCGGAGCCCTCGCGGGGCTGGCGGTGGACACCACCCTCACCGGCGAGCACTCGCTGATGTCCCACTCCGAGAACTCCGGCGTCGTCTACCGGACCGACCCCACGCTGGTGCCGCTGCAGGCCGGGCACACCTACCGCATCGGGTTCGACTACCAGGCCGGCGCGAGCGGGGCCTACCGCTGGCTGACCGGCACCGACGCCGCGCTCGACGGGGAGATCTCCTCGACGACCCTGCGTCGCACCCCCGTCGTGCAGGCCCTGGAGACCACCGCGTTCCAGGAGGACGTGATCGTGGGGTGCGGCGACTACACGTGGGTCGGTCTGGAGCGCGTCGGCGGCCCGGACGTCGACTTCGTCCTCGACGACTTCACCGTCACCGACCTGGGGCCGACAGAGGGCGGCACCCCGTGCGCCACCGTCTCCGGCGAGGCCGTGACCCTGAGCCCCGGGGCACAGACCCCGTTCAGCACGACCTTCACCAACAGCGAGGACATCCTGGCGGAGAACGTCGGCGTGCAGCTCGACCTCCCGGAGGGCTACACCGTCGAGGTCGCAGACGGGTCGTCGAACCTGTTCGCGAAGGTCGCCCCCGGCGAGAGCGTGACGACGGACTGGCTGCTGACGGCACCGGCGTCGGCCGCGGGTTCCGCCGTCAGCATCGGCATCGCGGCCACCTACCTCGTCGACTGCGACGTGCGGACCGTGCAGACCGCGCAGGAGGCGGCTGTGGCCTCCCGCGCCCGTATCCCGAACGCGCAGATCACGGCGACCGCGAGCTCCGAGGAGACCGCGGGTGAGGACGGCACAGCGGCGAACATGCTCGACGGCAACGCCGGGACGTTCTGGCACAGCCGCTGGAGCAGCGACGCCCCCGGGTATCCGCACGTGCTCACGTTCGACCTCGGTTCCGCGGAGACGGTCGACGGCATCTCCTACCTGCGGCGCGGTGCGAACCAGAACGGCCCCATCAAGGGCTTCCAGGTCGCGGTCTCGACCGACGGGCAGACCTTCACCGACGTGGCGGCGGGCGAGTGGAAGAACGTCGCGGAGTGGCAGGACGTCGACTTCGCCGCGACGACCGCGCGATACGTGCGGGTGACGGCGACCTCGTCGATCTCGGGCACGCCGTTCGCGGCCGTGGCGGAGATGGCGGTGTACGGTGTCACGTCCCCGCAGACGGGGCACGCCCCGGAGAAGCGACCAGCGGACGACCTCGGGGCGTGCGCCCCGGAGACCGATCCGGTGCTCACGCTCGGCGCGGATTCCGTGCGCGCAGGGGAGACGGTCGAGGCCGTGCTCTCAGGCTTCGCGCCCGGCGCCGCCGTCTCGTTCTGGCTGGACGGCGTGCGGCTCGCGGACGCGACGGTCGATGCGCACGGCGCGCTGACCACCCGCGTGCTCATCCCCGCGGATGCGACGGTCGGGAAGCACCGCTTCCTCGTCAAGGACGCCTCCGGCGCGGAGGTGGCCGGCGCGGACCTCAAGGTCAAGAAGGCGAAGCCGGCGAAGAAAGCCGTCCTCACCCCGTCGGTCGGCACCGCGGTGGCAGGAGACTCCCTCCGCGTGCAGCTCCGCGGCTTCGACCCCGAGGCGGTCGTGCAGCTCTGGCTCCACTCGGAGCCGGTCCGCGTGGGCGAGGTGACGATCGCCGCCGACGGCGGCGCGGTCGCGACCGTCCTCATCCCGGCGGCCACGCCCGCGGGTGCCCACGCGCTCGTCGCGACGGACACCGAGGGCGCCGAGCTGGCCCGCGCGGATCTGGCGGTCACCGCGGCCGCGACCGCCGCGGGTGGGGCGCTGGCCACGACCGGCACGGAGGGGATGACCTGGCTGGCGGTCGCCGTCGGCGCGCTCGCCCTGAGCGCACTCGGTGCGGCGCTCTGGCGACGGCGACGCAGCTGAGTTCCTCTGCACACGAGAGGCCCGGGGTTCGCCCCGGGCCTCTTCTGCACGCGGCGGGGAGTCTGCCGGTTCTCCACGGGTCGCGGTTCCGGGGCGGGAGAGCGTGCCCCCGCTCCCCGATACTCGAGGGGTAGTCACGAAAGGAGCCGTACATGCATACTGTAAGCATGCCGAACGTCCTCATCCGCGACCTCGATCCGGGCGTGCATTCCGTGCTCGCCGCACGCGCGCGCGAGCGAGGACAGTCGCTTCAGCAGTATCTGTCGACGGAGCTCACTCGCCTCGCCTCGCGCCCGACGCTTTCGGAGTTCCTGAGCCGACGAGCGCGGCAGCCGGAGATGACCGCGCTCACCCCGGAGAGCATCGTCGCCGCCGTGCACGAGGGGCGCGCCGGGCGGTGATCGTCGTCGACGCCTCGATCGTCGTCGACCTGGTCTGCACCGGAACGTCGACCGGTGTCCTGGGGTCGCGGCTGGAGGACGAGTTTCTGCTTGCCCCGGAGCTGTTGCCGGTGGAGGTGGCCAGCGCTCTGCGGGGGCTCGAACGCGGCGGTGTCCTCGACGCCGCGGCGCTCGAATCCGCGGCCGGCGACCTCGCCCGCCTCCCGGTCGACCTGCATCCGACGCTCCCGCTGGTGCCGCGGATCCTCGCGCTGCGGGCGAACCTCACCGCCTACGACGCCGCGTACGTCGCGCTCGCCGCGGTGTTCGACTGCCCGCTCCTGACGCACGACCGGAGGCTCGCGCGGGCGGCCTCCGGTCTGTGCGCGGTCGAGGTGCCTAGCCCTTGACGGCGCCGGCGGCGAGACCCGAGCGCCAGTACTTCTGCAGCGTGAAGAACAGCGCGATGAGGGGGATCACGCCGAGCAGGGCCCCGAGCATGACGGCGCCCTTGTCGGGGGAGAAGTAGCTCATCATGCCGTAGAGGCCGAGCGTGACCGGCTTGAGGTCGGGGCTGGAGATCATCATGAGCGGGAGGAGGAAGTTGTTCCACGTGGCCACGAAGATGAACAGGAAGATCGTCACCATCGCGGGGCCGAGCAGCCGCAGCACGATCGTGAAGAAGATCCGGCCCTCACCGGCGCCGTCGATGCGGGCGGCTTCCAGCAGCTCCGTCGGCACCGAAGACTGCGCGTAGACCATGCCGAGGAAGACGCCGAACGGCGAGACCGCCGAGGGGATGATGATCGCCCACACCGTGTTCGTGAGGCCGAGCGCCTGGAACTCGATGTACAGCGGCACCGTGAGCAGGGCGACGGGCAGCAGGAGCCCCGCCATGATGATGCCGACCGCGAGCTTCTTCCCCGGGAAGGCGAACTTGGCGATCGCATAGCCGGCCATCACGGCGAACAGCGTGCCGATGACCCCGGCGCTGAGCGAGTAGAACAGGGAGTTGCCGACCCAGCGCCAGAACAGCCCCTGCGTCCAGCCCATGAGGCTGTCGTAGTTGGCGGCGAGGTTCGGCTCGGCGAACCAGAAGCCGAACGTCGACGTGAGGTCGGTGTTGTTCTTCGTCGAGGCGACCACGAGCCAGAACACCGGCACGAGGAAGTACAGCGTGGCGACGACGAGGGCGATGATGCCGAACGTGCGCGCGGCGGGGCCGGGGGCGATCGACGGGGGAGGGGCGTCCGCCGCCTGCGGCTTCCGGGAGCGCCGCTTCGTCGGCGGAGCCACGGTGACGAGTCGTGTGGTGGTCATGCGTCGCCCTTCCGCCGCTGGAGCAGTGCGTACACGATCGCGAGCACACCCGCGATGCCGGCCATGAGCAGCGAGTACGCCGACGCCGGACCGCTGCCCGACGGCGACAGCTCGCCCATCATCGTGTTGTAGGTGAGCATCATCGGCGTGAAGTCCTTGCCCATCCAGGAGTTCGCGGCCTCCAGGATGACCGGCTCGTTGAACAGCTGGATCGTGCCGATGATCGACAGCAGCACGGCCAGCAGCGCGGCACCGCGCACGAGCGGCACCTTGATGCGGGTCGCGATCTGGAATCCGGTCGCGCCGTCCAGGCGGGCGGCCTCGTAGAGGTCGCGGGGGATGGCCTGCAGGGCGCTCAGGAAGATGAGCATGTTGTAGCCCGTGTAGGTCCACGTCGTCATGTTCGCCATCGAGAAGAGGATCGTCTGCGGCGACATGAGGTCGGTCCCCTCGGGCAGATACGGCAGGAAGGGCGACACCTCGGGCGTGTAGAGGTAGAGCCACATCATCGCCGCGATGATGCCGGGGACCGCGTAGGGGAGGAAGAAGGCGAGGCGGAACAGGGCGGGGCGGCGCACGATGAACGAGTCCAGCAGCAGGGCCAGGGCGAGGGCCGCGATGATCATCACCGGGATCTGGAACGCCGCGTAGAGCACGACCCGTCCCATGCCGGCCCAGAACGCGCCGTCGGTCGCCGCCGCGGCGAAGTTGTCGAGGCCGACGAAGGTGTCGACGAGCTCGCCGCCGCCGTACAGGCCGCCGCCGGCGGGCACCTGCGCGAAGAACGACGACCGGACCGACACGATGATCGGGATGAGGAAGACGACGGCGAACAGCAGCGCGAACGGCGCCATGAACAGCCACCCGGTCAGCCCCTCCCGTCGGATCCGCGATCGCCTGGTCGACGGGGCGACGGGGCGGCGCGCGGGAGGGAGCGGCGCCGCTGCCCTCGTCTCGGTCACTGTGGCCATGATGTGCCTCTCGCTCTCACGACGACGGCGGAGTGCACGATCGCCCGTGCACTCCGCCGTCGTTCATCCGATGATGCCGTCCGGTCCGGTCATTCCGCGACCGGGAGGCCGAGGTCCTTGAGCGACGCGACGGCCGTGTCCTGCGCCGTCGTGAAGATGTCGGCGACCGAGGCCGTGCCGGCGGCGGCCGCGGCGGCCGTCTCGTTCATGTTCGCCAGGGTCGAGAAGCCGGGGGCGTAGGGGAAGTCGGGGTTGAGGTTCTCGGTGGCGGTGCCGAGCTCGGCGAGCACATCCTGGCCACCGAACTGCCGCAGCATCTTCTCGGGGGTCTCCACCTCACCCTTCGCGGCGACGACGAGACCCTGCGACGCGAGGTCGTCGACCTGCGTGTTGAACCAGTCGTTGAACTCCATGGCGGCCTCGGGGTTCTCGCAGCCCTTCATGACCGAGACGCCGGAGCCGCCGTCGGGGCCGCTCATCGCCCCGGCGCCGAAGTCCGGGAGCTGGGCGACGCGCCACTGCCCCTCGGCCGGGGTGCCGTCCAGCGAGTCGAGAAGGAAGCCGGCCTCCCAGGCCGCGCCGACGTGGCCGATGAGGCTGCCGTCGTTCAGCGCCGCCGTGAAGCCCTCGCCCCAGCGCTCGGTCGCGAGAGTCTGCTTGCCGTCGAGTAGGCCCTGCCAGAAGGCGGCGACGCGCTCGGAGCCGGCGCCCTCGGCGTCCACCTTCCACTCCTCGCCCTCGGTGGAGAACCAGGTGTCGCCGGCGGCCGCGGCCTGTCCGGAGAGCCAGTTCTGTGCCTCGTCCGGAGTGAAGGCGGTGACGAACTTGCCGGCGGCGGCGGCCGTGGCGGAGGCGGCGGTCAGGTCGTCGAGCGTGGCCGGGGCGTCGAGGCCGAGCGCCTCGAACTCCGCGGTGTTGTAGAAGTAGACGAGGGGCCCGGTGTCCTGCGGGAGGCCGACGATGGCGTCGCCGACCCGCATGCCGCTGAACGCGCCGGCCGAGTAGTGGTCCTCGTACTTCTCGGCCTCCGCGGCGACGTCCTCCAGCAGACCCTTCACATAGAGCTGCGGCACCTCGGAGTATCCGGTCTGCGCGAGGCACGGGCCGTTCCCGGCCTTGATGTCGGTCTCGAGCTTGAGGATCATGTCGCTGGCCTTGCCGTCGAACTTCGTGGCCGTGACCTGGATGTCGGGGTGCTCCTCGTTCCAGCGGTCGACGATCTCCGCGACCGTGGTCATGCCCTCGCCGTCCGGGAGGCGGTGCATGTACTCGATGGTGACGGGCTCACCGCCGGCGTCGCCGCCCCCGGATGCGGCCGGCGCGCAGGCCGCGAGTCCGAACGCCGACACCGCGCCGAGGGCGACGACCGCGGCGACGCGGGGGGTGCGTGAGGTGGGTGCCATGCTGTTCTCCTCTTTGAGGTCATGTTCCTGCGGATCGCCCGAAGCGGGGACGCGGCGAGGGTGCGCCGTCGATCACATGCACATCAAATCAGAAAATGTTTGCGCTCACAAGACGCGGAATCGCGGGACGGGGACGAATTCGGATGCCGCGGAGGGAGCGCTGACATCGATCGGCGGCGTCGGGACGCGGTCGCGCGCGGCCGGACACGGCGGCCCTCCCGCTGAGGGGATCGCCGCCCGGGTACGACGAAACACCCGCACGAGCCGTGCGGGTGTTTCGAACCGAGGGGCTACGCCTTCTCTAGTTCGTCTTCGTCTTCGTCTGCGTACTCGTCGGCCCACTTGTCGACGTAGGCGTCTTCGTCGGAGTCGCTCGAGTGCGCGAGCTCGCGCTCCAGCGCCGAGTAGTTCACCGACGGACTGTACGCCTTGAGTTCGCGGGCGATCTTTGTGTGCTTCGCCTTCTGACGGCCACGGCCCATGCCTGAGACCCCCTCACGAGTTAAGCTGCGGGCAGACAGGCGCCCGAGTCATTCACGACACCGGCTCGAGGCCGGTAAGAGTAGCATTCAGGATAGCACGCGGGGAACAGACCCTGGCCGCGGCCAGGCCGGCGAAGGGAGCGATCTCCATGACCGACAGCACCTCCACTCCGTCCGATGAGGCCACGCAGAACGCCGCTCTGCAGAAGGCCGTGATCGTCGGGATGCAGCTCGACCAGGACCCGCACGTTCTCGATGAGGCCGTCCGCTTCGCCCGGCTGCTGAACGCCCCGCTCGTGGTGGCCCACGTCGACATCACGCGCTTCGTCACCTACGAGGATCCGGACGGCTACGTGCACTCCGCTCCCATCGACATCAACTTCGACGCGGGGGCTGCCGAGTTCGAGGCCGTCGAGGCGGCTGCGGCCACGATGCTCGACGGCAAGGGAGTCACCTGGACCGCTCGGCAGCTCGTCGGCGACCCGGCGCTGGCCATCAAGCAGCTCGCGAACAAGCTCGACGCGCAGCTCATCGTCGTCGGTACCCGCAAGCGCGGTATCGGTGAGTCCATCCGGGAGTTCTTCACCGGCTCGGTCGCCGCGCGCCTCGCCCATCGCCAGCACCGCTCCGTGCTCGTCGTCCCCCTGGGGGAGTCCGTACCGGACGAGCAGAAGGAGATCTGGCCGGAGTGATCCGCACACGACGAGGCCCCGCCGACGGATGTCGACGGGGCCTCGTGCGGTCATGCCAGGGGCTCAGGAGTCCGGTTGACTCAGCGCCACCGTCACGCTCCGGGCGGCCTGGTCCAGCGCGTTCTCGAGGTCGGTGACCACCGACGACGGGAGGACGCCGCCCTTGGCGACATGGGTGCGCAGGTCGGTGCGGATGCGGGCGCGGAAGGCGTTCACGACGGCGTCCGCGCGGTGCAGCTCCTCGCGGCTGGTCAGCCGTGCATCGTCGCCCGCGGTGCGCGGCCTGTTCTTCGCCGCCGCCCGGTCGTCCTTGGTGGCCGTCGCCAGGTCGGCGCGAAGACTCTTCATCGCCTCCTGCACGCTCTGGCGCACCTCGTTCGCGATGAGACGGACGGTGTCGGTGATGCCCGCCTCGATGTCGGCGAGGTCGCTCTGGCGCGAGGCCAGCTCGGCGCGTCCGGCCTCGGTGATCGCGTAGATCGTCGTGCGTCCGTCGACGGTCTTGGTGACCAGCCCCTCCTCCTCGAGCTTCGCCAGGCGCGGGTAGATGGTGCCGGCGCTCGGCGTGTACGTGCCGCCCGTCCGGTCCGTGAGGGACTGGATGATGCCGTAGCCGTGCTGCGGGGACTCCGCGAGCAGCGACAGCAGGTACAGGCGCAGATCGCCGTGGGAGAAGACCGCGGGGCTCATGCTTCCCACTCCGGATCGTTCTCGATGGTCTGCGGAGCGCGGCGGAGGACCGTGACCCCTCCGGAGACGGAGTTGGCGCGGAGGTCGACGAAGCGTCCCGCGAGCTCCCCGGTGGTGCCGTTGTAGGTGCTCGGTCCGGACGAGCTGCGCTCGACCCCGTCGATGAGCAGGCGGCCGCTGAGCGAGCGGATGAGGTAGTTCGCCGCGAGGGACTCGTCGAGCCGCACCGTGGTGCCGCCGGAGACCGAGTTCACGGTGATCGTGTTGACGTCGCCCGCCGCGTCCACCAGCGTCGCGCCGGAGACGATGTCGACCGTGGCCTTGCGGATGGCGCCCGTGACGGCCACGTCGCCGGAGACGCTGTTGGCGCTGAGCGAGCCGGTGAGGTTGCGGATCTGCACGTCACCGGAGACCGAGTTCACGCTGAGGTCGCCGATGAGGGTGTCGACGATGATGTCGCCGGACACGGTGTTGAGACGGGTGTCGTTGCGGATGCCCGACACGAGGGCGCCGGCGCTCACGACGCCGAGGGTCAGGGCGATGCTGCGCGGGACGGCCACGCTCACCTCGGCGCGCGGACCGTCGGAGCCGAAGTTCCGGAACACCTCGAGGAAGTTGTCCCAGCCGAGCTGCGGGTGGTCGATCTCGACCTCGCCGTCGCGGGACTCGATCCGGAGGTCCTTGGTGGTGACGCCGTGCACCTCGATCCGGATGCCGGGTTCGTCGTGGGCGATGACGTCGACCTGTCCGCCGACGAGGCCCACCTTGAGCCGGGTCGCGGAGGCGATGTCGATGACGCGTTCCTCGCCGGGGGCGATGAGCCACTTCTCGGTCATGTCTGCTTCTCCTGTGTCGAGGGATTCACGATATATCGTGTTGCCGTCACGATAACACGATATATCTCGATCCCGTCACCCCTCTTTCCTTCGAATCGCCTGATTGGTCCCATATCGGCCGGAAATCGAGCCAATCAAGCGATTCGAACGGGGTTGACCTTGACGTAACGGCAACTTCTACTGTGGAGGGGAACGACACGGAAGGGTGGGCGGGATGAGCGAGAAGGACTGGTCGATCCAGGAGATCGCACGACTGGCGGGGACGACGAGCCGCACGCTGCGGCATTACGACGACATCGGGTTGCTGCCTCCGTCGCGCATCGCGGCCAACGGGTACCGGCACTACGACGCGGCGGCGCTCGTGCGGCTGCAGCGGATCCTCCTGCTGCGGGAGCTCGGGCTCGGACTGCCGCAGATCGCGGAGGTGCTGGGCCCTTCGACAGGCTCAGGGACCCAGGGCGGGGGCTCAGGGACCCAGGGCGGGGGCTCGGCGGCGGAGGCGTCGGCGCTCGAGACACACCTCGCGCTGCTGCGCGAGGAGCAGACCAGGCTGGCGCGGCAGATCGCGTCGGTCGAATCCACCATCACGGCATTGAGAGGAGGTGAGAACCTCATGGCAGAGAACATGTTCGACGGCTTCGACCACACGCAGTACAAGCAGGAGGTCGAGGGCCGCTGGGGGAAGAAGGCCTACGCCGACAGCGACCGCTGGTGGCGCGGGATGAGCGACGCCGAGCGTGCCGAGTGGCAGCAGCGCGTGTCCGACCTCGGACGCGACTGGATCGCCGCGGCGGAGAGCGGTATCGATCCCGCGTCCGCCGAGGCGCAGGAGCTCGCGCGCCGTCACGTGGCCTGGCTCACGGGCATCCCGGGCACTCCCGCCGCCGCGCTCCGGCAGGGACCGGACGCGGATGCCAAGGCCTACGTCATCGGTCTCGGCGAGATGTACGTCGCAGATCCGCGCTTCGGCGCGAACTACGCGACGTCCGCGGGTGGGACGCAGGGCGCGGAGTTCGTCCGCGACGCGCTCCGCATCTACGCGGAAGCCTCCCTCTGATCCGTCGAGCGGCCCCCTTGCGTGCGACCCACCCCGCTGCGGTCGTACTCAAGGGGGTGGCTCGCACGCAAGGGGGTGGATCGGGGGAGGAGGGGAGGGCGTAGGGTCGTGCCATGACGGGGCGACGGAAGCGGGGGCGCGACGACCGCCCCGCGTCCGGAGCCTTCGCGGCGGCGGCGACGGCTTACGCGGCGAACTGCGCCCTCGGGCTCGCGGTGGCGGCGCGGCTCATCGACACGCGCCGCTTCCGCTGGGTGCACCACGCCCTCTACATCCTGACCTGCGCGACGGCCGGACTCGCCGTCGTCGCGGGTCTCGCCACCCGCACGCCGCGCACCCGTCGCGCCGCCCTCGCTCTCCTCCCCGCCGCCGTCCCCCTGGCCGCGATCCCCTACGCCGGGACGCACACCCGGCGGCACCCGCTCGTCGCCCTCACGGCGGCCCCCTTCGTCCTCGCGGGCCTCGTGGTCTCGCGCCTGCCCTCCGACCGGAAGTGACCGCATGGAACTGCTCGACGCCATCCGCCGCCGCAAGACCACGAACGGGGCGTTCCTGCCCGACCCGGTCTCCGAGGAGCACCAGCGCATCCTCCTGGAAGCGGCCGGGCGCGCGCCCTCGCAGCTCAACAGCCAGCCCTGGCGCTTCGTGGTGATCGAGAACAGGGACACGATCGACGAGATCGCGCGCATCTCCGGCGAGAGCATGACGGAGGCCATGTCGAACGGCACGTTCTTCGAGCGGTACAAGCCGTACTTCCGCTTCAGCCAGGAGGAGATGGAGGAGAAGCGCAGCGGCATGCTGTTCGACAAGCTCCCCGCGCCGCTTCGGCCCTTCACGTCCCAGGTGTTCACGAAGCGCGGCCAGACGCTCATGAACACGTTCGGCGTGCCGAAGACGCTGGGCTCGGAGAATCGCAAGCTCGTCGCCGGATCGCCGCTGCTCCTGGGCGTCATGCTCGACCGCAGCGAGTACCGGCCCGGGCAGCTGTCGTCGTTCTACTCCGTGTTCAGCATGGGGGCGGCCATGGAGAACGTCTGGCTGACCACGGTCGAGCTGGGCATGGGCATCCAGTTCATCTCGTTCCCGATGGAGGTGCCGGGGCGCTGGGACGAGATCGTCCGGCTGCTGCGGGTGCCCGACGATCTCGAGCTCATGGCCGTGTACCGGCTCGGATACCTGCCGCCGGAGCAGCGTCGCCCGGCGATCGACTGGTCCAGCAGCCAGCGCAAGCTCGTGTCGCAGTACGTGTTCCGCGAGGACTGCGACACCCCGCAGCAGGGGTGGGACGCGCCGCCGACGCGGACCTGAGTCAGGAGCCCCCGACCGTCCGCGGCACCTCCGGGAGATCGTTCAGCGCCGGTCCCTCGATGCGCGTGCCGTCCGCGGCGAACCGCGACGCGTGCAGCGGGCAGTCCCACGTGCACTCGGCGTCGTTCCAGTCGAGGACGCCGCCCAGGTGCGTGCAGACGGCGCTGACGGCCCTGGTCACGCCGTCGACCGTGGAGATGGCGACCGGGCGACCGCCGCGGTTCGCCACGACGCCCTCGCCCTCCGCGGGCTGTGGCACGGGGACCGGCGTGGTCTCGGCCTCGACCCAGCCCTTCGTGGCCGCGGCGGCCACCTTCGCACCCTCGACGGCCCCCCGTGCGAGATCGGCGGGGACGGTGAGCCGGGTGCCGAGGCGCAGCATCCAGGACGGACGCTCGCGGCGCTTCGTCCCGATGATCTCCTCCGTGAGCCGCAGGGCCGCAGCGGGCGCGTTCGACAGCCCCCATTTCGCGTACCCGGTGGCGATGCGGATGCGCCCGAGGCCGCGCGGCAGGGCGCCGACGAACGGGATGAGGTTGTGCGACTGGTAGTCCTGCGCGGACCAGCGGTGGGTCTCCTCCGCATCCGGGAAGTGCAGGCGGGTCCAGTCCACGAGGTCGTCGATCGCCGCGGTCTCGCCGTCCGAGCGGCCGACCGGATGCCCGTTGCCGCCGACGACGAGCTGCGCGGTGTCGGCGGGGCCGTCGGCGGCGGACACCGGCCGGATGGACCGCGTCGGGCCGTCGGCGGAGATGAACGTGCCCTCCGGCACCCCGCCGGAGACCCGGAACGAGACGCAGTACGACCGCATCCCGGCGACCTTGGAGAAGTACAGGCCGCGGTCGAGGATCGGGGTCCCCGTCGCGAGGACGATGTGCTCGGCGAACATCGGGCCCGCCGTCGTCTCCACCCGCGGCTCCGGCAGGGCGTGGGCGCCGGTCACGCGGACGCCGGTGTGCAGCGTGCCGCCTCCCGCGAGGAACTCCTTCGCGAGCGCGTCGGCGACGGCGACCGGGTCGATCGTCACCTGCGAATCGAGGGCGACCGCGCCCGCGACGGGGAACGGCGTCGACAGCTCGCCCGCGGTGAGCAGCCGGGTCGGAAGCCCCGCCTCCCGTGCGGCGGAGTGCTGGGCTCGGACCGCCTCGAGCCCGTCCGGACCCTGGGCGTAGGTGTGGTCGGTCCGCTCGGTGTAACTCAGGCCCGCGCTGTCGGCGAAGCCGGTGAGCCACTCCATGCCGGCCCGGTTGGCGTCGACGTACGCCTGGACGAGGGCCGCCGGATGGTGCCTGCGGATGGTGGCGAGCTGCTGCCCCTGGAGGAGCGAGAGCTTGCCCGTGTTGCCGCCCGTCGACAGCTCCGCCACGTCCCCCGCGTCGACGACCACGACGTCGAGTCCGGCGCGGGTCAGGAGCACCGCGGTCGAGAGGCCGGTGAGCCCCGCCCCCACGATCAGCACGTCGTGCTGCGCGCCGGGATCGAAGGGAGTGCCGTGGGGTGCGTCCTGGTCGACCTTCCAGAGGGGCTTCATGCCGACAGTCAACGCCTGTCCCCGCCCCCACCCCAACGCCTTGACATCCGACGGTCGCGCTGTCATGCGGCGACTACAGTGGCGAGCGTGAGTCTCCGTCGTGTCCTGCTCGTCGCGCTCGGCGGCACGCTCGGGACGGCGGCGCGTCTGGGCCTCGGACTCCTCGTGGACGATCCCGGCGGCTTCCCCCTCGCGGTGCTGCTGGCCAACGTGCTGGGCGCCCTGCTCATCGGGGTCGTGGCGGCGCGGCTCCCGGCCTCGGCGGAGCTGCGGCTGCTGCTCGGCACCGGCGTCCTCGGCGGCTTCACGACCTATAGCGCCCTCATGACCGGGACGTTGGCCCTGTGGGGGTCGGCTCCGCTCCTCGCCGCCGCGTATGCCGTGGGCAGTCTCGTCCTCGGTCTCCTCGCGGCGGCCGTGGGGCTCCGGCTGGGGCGCCCGCGCCGGGGAGGGGTGTCGTGAGTCCACTGCTGTTCCTCGCGGCCGCGCTCGCCGGGGGCATCGGCGCCGTCCTGCGGTATCTCGTCGACCTCGGCGTCGCGCGGCTCGCCGGCCGGCGGTTCCCGTGGGGGATCCTCGTCGTCAACCTCACCGGCTCGTTCGCGCTGGGGCTCGTGACGACGGCGCTGCCGGACGCGGCGTTCGTGCTCGGCGCCGGCCTCCTCGGAGGCTATACGACCTTCAGCACCGCGATGCTCGATGCGGTCGCGCTGTGGCGGGACGGCGAGCGCGGCGCCGCGGTGTTCGACGCGGTCGGCATGCTCGTGCTCGGTCTCCTCGCCGCGGGGCTGGGGCTCGCGCTGGGCGCCGCGCTCTAGATCGACGCTTGCGAAGAGCCGACGTGCCGCGCTACTCTCGCTGCTAATCGTTTAACGCTAAACGGTTAACATCGCGCACCGCCTTCTCGTGCACCCGTCAAAGGAGACCTCGATGCCCCGCACCTCTCGCCGCGCCCTGGGCGCCCTCGCCGCCTCCGCGGCCGCCGTCCTGGCGCTCTCCGCCTGCTCCTCCTCCGCGACCGGGGAGTCGTCGGGCGGCGACATCACCCTCAGCTACGCGATCTGGGACGAGAACCAGAAGCCCGCGATGGAGGACATCGCCGCCGCGTACACCGAGGAGCACCCGAACGTCACGATCGAGATCCAGGTCACGCCGTACAAGGAGTACTTCACCAAGCTCCAGACCGCGGTGACGGGCGGCTCGGCCGCCGACGTGTTCTGGATGAACGGCCCGAACTTCCAGCTCTACGCCTCGAACGGACAGCTCGCCCCGCTCGACGACGTGGACGCGGCCGACTACCCCCAGGGGCTCGTCGACCTCTACACCTACGACGACGCGCTCTACGGCGCCCCCAAGGACTTCGACACCGTCGCGCTCTGGTACAACAAGGCGCTGTTCGACGCCGCGGGGGTGGAGTATCCGAGCGCGGGCTGGACCTGGGACGACTTCCGTTCCGCGGCCGCGAAGCTGACTGACCCGGCGAAGGGCCAGTTCGGCGTCGCCGCGAGCCAGTACGGCCAGGAGAACTTCTACAACTCCATCGCGCAGGCCGGCGGCGAGGTCATCTCCGCGGACGGCACCCAGAGCGGATACGGCTCCCCCGAGGCTCTCGAGGGCATCGAGCTGTGGACCGACCTCATCGCCGACGGCTCCTCGCCCACGGCGCAGCAGATGACGGACACGAACCCGGAGGACTTCTTCCTGTCCGGCAAGGTCGCCATGTTCCAGAACGGCTCCTGGGCCGCCATCGCCTACGCGGACAACGCGGACATCGGGGGCAGCGTCGACGTGGCGCCGCTGCCGGCGGGTCCGGAGGGCAACCAGAGCGTGATCCACGGCGTCGGGAACGTCGCGAACGCCAAGAGCGCGCACGTGGAGGAGGCCAAGGACTTCGCCGCCTTCGCGAGCGGCGAGCAGGCCGCGAAGATCCAGGCCGAGACCGGCACCGTGATCCCCGCGTACAACGGCACGCAGCAGGCCTGGGTCGACGCCCTCCCGCAGTACGACCTGCAGGTCTACATCGACGCGCTGGAGACGGCCGTCCCGTACCCCGTGTCGAAGAACACCTCCGCGTGGACGAGCATCGAGAGCGAGGCGCTGTCCCAGGTGTGGTCCGGAGCGGTCTCCCCGAAGGACGGACTGCAGGATCTCGCCGCGCAGATGCAGACCGCGCTGGACGCCGAGCAGGAGTGACCGGATGACCGTCCTCGCGCCTCGCGCGGTCGCCCCCGCCGCCGGACGGACCCCGGAGGCCCCGCCCTCCGGGGTCCGCCGGCGGCGCCGCACGCCCGGTGCCTCGCCGTGGTGGGCTCTGGTGTTCCTCGGGCCCACCGCCCTGGGCCTCGCCGTGTTCTACCTGTGGCCGACCGTGCGCACGCTCATCATCTCCTTCACGAAGTCGGGGCCGTTCGGCGGCGCGGAGTGGATCGGGTTCGAGAACTACGTCCGGCTGTTCCAGGATCCGGAGCTCCTCGGGGCCCTCCGCAACACCGCGGTCTACACGGTGATCGCGCTCATCGGCATCCCCCTCGCGGTCGGGATCGCCGCGCTGCTGAACACCACCGGTCTCAAGGGCCGCAGCGCCTATCGCACGCTCTACTTCATCCCCGTCGTCACCATGCCCGCGGCGATCGCGCTCGTGTGGCGCATGATCTACAACGGCGACTACGGCGTGCTGAACGCGGCCCTCGGCGCGGTCGGCATCGAGGGGCGGAGCTGGCTGACCGATCCGAACACCGCGCTGGTCGCGATCGCCGTCGTCGGCATCTGGGCGGGCCTCGGGACCAACATCGTCATCTTCCTCGCCGGGCTCCAGGGCATCCCCGACACGATCATGGAGGCGGCCGACCTCGACGGGGCGGGCCCCGTACGCAAGTTCTTCTCGATCACGATCCCGCTGCTGTCGCCCTCGATCTTCTTCGTCAGCGTCATCAGCGTGATCGGGGCGCTGCAGGTGTTCGATCTCATCTACATGATGCTCGGGCGCAGCAACCCCGCGATGCCGAACACCCGCACCGTCGTCTACCTGTTCTACGAGGCGGGCTTCCTCGACAACGACCGCGGCTACGCCGCCGCCGTCGCCTTCCTCCTGCTGCTGATCATCCTCGTGCTGACGATCGTGCAGTTCCGGCTGCAGAAGAAGTGGGTGCACTATGAGTGACGTCTCCCTCGACACCCGCGCGGTCGTCGGTGCCGCCCCCGCACGATCGCGGAGGGCGGGCACCCCACGGAACCGCGGGCTGTGGATCGTGCACGTCGTGCTCATCGTCGGCGCCGCGCTCATGGTGTTCCCGTTCGTCTGGCAGCTGCTGACCTCGTTCAAGACGCTGTCCGACTCGGTGCAGGTGCCGCCGTCGTTCCTCCCGCGCGAGTGGGTGTTCACCAACTTCGCCGAGGTCTTCGACTCGATGCCGTTCGGGCAGATGTTCCTGAACTCCGTGCTCCTCACGGTCGGCCGCACGGTCGGGCAGGTCGCCCTGTGCACCATGGCGGGCTACGCGTTCGCGCGCATCGCCTTCCCGGGCCGGAACGCCCTGTTCGTCGTGTTCCTCTCGGTGCTCATGGTGCCCTCGCAGCTCTACCTGCTGCCGCAGTACGAGATCATCCAGGCGCTCGGCTGGCTGAACACGCTGCAGGCGCTCATCGTGCCCGGCATCTTCAGCGCCTTCGGGACCTTCCTGATGCGGCAGTTCTTCCTCTCGATGCCGGCCGAGCTGGAGGAGGCGGCGCGCATCGACGGGGCGAATCCGTGGCAGACCTTCTGGCGGATCATGGTTCCGCTCGCGAAGCCTGGCATCATCGCACTTGTGGTGTTCACTGTGCTGTGGTCCTGGAACGATCTGCTGTGGCCGCTGATCGTGACGACCGATCCGGCGAAGATGCCGCTGTCGGTCGGACTCTCGCAGCTCGTCGGCATCCACGGCACCGACTACCCGGTGCTCATGGCGGGTGCCCTGCTGGCGACCCTGCCCATGCTGGTGACGTTCATGATCCTGCAGCGGCAGTTCATCCAGGGCATCGCGTTCAGCGGGACGAAGGGCTGAGACATGGCACAGCGTGAGCACGCCCCGAGCCGCCGCCCGACCCTGCGGATGGTGGCCGAACGTGCCGGAGTGTCGACCGCGACCGTCTCGTACGTGTTCTCCGGGCGAGCAGGGGCCAGCGGGGCGGGCGTGGCCGAGGCCACCGCGGCGCGGGTGCTCGCGGCGGCGGACGAGCTCAACTACCGGCCGAACACGGCCGCGAGGGCGATCCGCACGGGTCGCAGCGGCATGGTGCAGCTCTCCCTGCACATGCTGAGCGATCCGTGGTCGCTGGCGGTGGCCGACGCCGTGAACGCCGAGGCGAACCGGCACGGGCTGACGACGCTGATCCTCGCCGACGGCGACTGGCACGCGGCCCTCGACCGTGTCGAGAGCGACGTGGCGTATCTCGACGGCGTCGGCCTGGACGAGGAGGACGCGCGACGGCTGGGCGACCTCGTCAAGCGCGGCCAGCGGCTCGTGGTGTTCTCGGAGCACCTGGAGCCGGACGGCTTCGACGTCATCCGTTCGGACGCGATCCCGGGGTGCGAGCTCGCGATGGATCACCTGCTGGAGCGGCACACGGCCATCGGCTGCATCGCCGCGGAGGGTGCCGTCCGCCTCGCGGGAACCCAGGTCACGCGCTACACGCCGTACGTCGAGAAGCTCGCGGCGGCCGGCATCTCCCCGGATCCGGCGTGGACCGTGACCTATGCGGAGACCCAGGCCAGCGCCTTCACCGCCGCGATCGAGCTGCTGTCGCAGGAGAACCGCCCGGACGCCGTGTACGCGACGACCGACTTCGCCGCGATCGCCGCGATCAACGCCGCGCACATGCTCGGGCTTCGCGTGCCGCACGACGTCGCGGTGATCGGTGTCGGGAACACGCCGGACGCACGGCTCATCGCGCCCACCCTCACCACCGTCGGCCCCACGGACTTCTACGAGCGTCAGGCGCGGATCATCGTCGAGAAGGCGCTCGAGGGCGACCCCTCGCCCGGGGCGCTGCACGAGTTCCCCTGGGCCCTCGTCCCCGGCGGCTCGACCGACCTCGACGCCCCGGCAACCCGCGGCCGCTGAGCCGCCCCCTTTTCTCCCCCTCTGTCACGAAGGACTTCTGTTGGACCTCCACATCGGCATCATCGGCTTCGGCGCGCGCTCCACCCTCCAGGAGGAGGTGCACCGGCCGGGGCACGGCTCCCGCATCACCGCCGTCTGCGACCTCGCCCCCCGCGCCCGCGAGGACGCCAGGGCGCTCGTCCCCGACGCGCTCATCACCGACTCCCTCGACGAGCTGCTCGCATCCGGCGTCGACGCCGTCATGGTGCTGACCCCGGACGACACGCACGCCGCCCTGACCATCCGGGCGCTGGAGGCCGGGGTGCCCGTCTTCTGCGAGAAGCCCCTCGCGATCGATCTCGCCGACGCCGACCGCATGCTGGAGACCGCGCGACGCACCGGCACCCGGCTCTACATCGGCCACAACATGCGGCACATGCCCGTGATCACCCTCATGCGCGGGCTCATCCAGGACGGGCGCATCGGGCAGGTGAAGGCCGTGTGGGTGCGGCACTTCGTGGGGCACGGCGGCGACTTCTACTTCAAGGACTGGCACGCCGACCGGAGCCGCACCACCGGACTCCTCCTGCAGAAGGGGGCGCACGACCTCGACATCATCCACTGGCTGGCCGGCGCGTACACCGAGCAGGTGGCGGCGATGGGCGGCCTGAGCGTCTATGGCGACATCACCGACCGGCGGGACCGCACGGGGGAGCGGATGCCCGACTGGTTCAGCATGGACAACTGGCCGCCGACCGCGCTCACGGGACTCCACCCCGTCGTCGATGTCGAGGACATCTCGATGGTGAACCTGAGGCTGGAGGGCGGGATCTTCGCGTCGTACCAGCAGTGCCACTTCACCCCGGACTACTGGCGGAACTACACCGTGATCGGCACCGAGGGGCGCATCGAGAACTTCGGCGACGTGGCCGGCAGCGAGGTGAGGCTGTGGAACCGTCGGCATGCCGGGGCGGCCGACGCGGACGAGGTGTTCATCGTGCCCGAGGTGCCCGACGCCGGACACGACGGTGCCGACGCGCTGCTCGTGGCCGAGTTCCTCCGGTTCGTGCGGCACGGTGGTCTCACGGCGACCTCTCCCGTCGCGGCGCGGGAGGCCGTGGCCGCCGGGATCCTCGCGACCGCGTCCCTCCGGGGCGACGGCTCCGCGATCTCCGTCCCCCCGCTCGACCCCGAGCTCGTCGCCTACTTCGAGCGCGGCCAGACCCCCTCCTCCTCCGCTTCTTCCTCCGCCGCCTGACCCACCGGCAGGGGAGTGCAATAGGGCACCCGAACCGCGTCTCCCAGGCACGTTTCTGATCCCGCAGCGAGGGGGGAGGGGGAGAGGGGCGGGGCTCTCAGGGAGTTCACACCGGAGCGAATGTACAAACGTACATGTACGGATGTCCAGGGGGTGAGCGATGGCGGAGAGCGCGCGTCGGCGGCGTGATCCCGAAGCGCGCCGTCGGGAGATCGTCACGGCTGCCGCCGAGCTCATCGTCGAGGTCGGGGCCGACGCCATCACGCACCGCATGGTCGCCGCCCGCGCCGGAGTGCCGCTCGGGGCGACCACCCAGTACTTCGACACCCTCGACGACCTGCGCAGCGCCGCCTTCCGTGCCCTCGCGGACGAGATCGAATGCCGGCTCGACGGGGTGCGGCAGGCCCTCGCCGAACGCGGAGCCGGGGCCGACGTCATCGCCGCGCTCGTCCACGACAGCATCCACGACGGACACGCCGTGCAGGCGGATCGAGCGGTGGTCACGGCGGCCGTCCACGATCCGCGTCTGCGCGAGCTCGCGCGCCACCTGTCCGACCGCCTCGTCGACCTCCTGGAGCCGACCTATGGCGCCGACCGGGCCCGAGCGGCGATGATCTTCATCGACGGCGTCATGTGGAGCACGCAGATCCGCGACGTCGATCTCGAACAGTCCTTCCTCGAATCCGCACTGGCGCGGATCCTCGGAGAACCTCTCTCCCTCCCATCCGCAGCGACCGCCACCCCCTGACACCGAGGACCACGCCTTGTCGAAACTCGCCATCCTCAGCCTGAAGAACCGCGCCCTCATCGCGCTCGTGACGATCGTCGCCGCGGTGTTCGGCGGGCTCGCGCTGACCAACCTCAAGCAGGAGCTCATCCCGTCGCTCGAGCTGCCGGCACTCGTGGTCATGACCACGTACCCCGGCGCCTCGCCCGAGGTGGTCGAGAACGACGTCTCGACGCCGATCGAGTCGGCCATCCAGGGGGTTCCCGACCTGGAGTCGACCACCGCGACGAGCACGACCAATGCGTCCATCGTGCAGGCGATGTTCTCGTACGGCACGAACCTCGCGACCGCGGAGCAGAAGATCCAGCAGGCGATCAACCGCATCTCCTCGCAGCTGCCGGAGGACGTCACGCCGCAGGTGCTCTCGGTCTCGATCGACGACTTCCCGGTGATCCAGGTGGCGGTCACCGGCTTCGACGACGCGGACAACGCCCAGGCGCAGCTCGAGAGCGTCGCGATCCCCGACCTCGAGGACGTCGACGGGGTGAACGCGGCCGAGATCGTCGGCGGCGTCGGACAGCGCATCACCATCACCCCCGACCTCGCGAAGCTCGCCGCCGCCGGACAGAGCAGCGAGGCGATCAGCACGGCACTCCAGCAGAACGGCACCCTGTTCCCCGGCGGCGAGATCACCGAGGATGACGAGACCCTCACGGTGCAGACCGGAGCGAAGATCACCTCGGTCGACGAGATCGCCGCCCTGCCGCTCGTCGGCACCGCGGTCACCATCGGCGACGTCGCGACGGTGGAGCAGGTGTCCGACCCGGTGACCTCGATCTCCCGCGTCGACGGCGAGGACGCCCTGTCGATCTCCATCACGAAGCTCCCCGCCGCCAACACGGTCGAGGTGTCGCAGGGGGTCATCGCGGCCCTCGACGAGATCGGGGAGGCGCTCCCCGACGCGGAGTTCACGGTCGTGTTCGACCAGGCGCCGTTCATCGTGCAGTCCATCGACACCCTCGCCACGGAGGGTCTGCTCGGTCTCGTGATGGCCGTGCTCGTGATCCTCGTGTTCCTGATGTCGGTGCGCTCGACCCTGGTCACCGCGATCTCGATCCCGACCTCGGTCCTCATCACCTTCATCGGGCTGCAGGCGTTCGGCTACTCCCTCAACGTGCTGACCCTCGGGGCGCTCACGATCGCGATCGGCCGCGTGGTCGACGACTCGATCGTGGTGATCGAGAACATCAAGCGCCACTACGTGGGCGACGCGGACAAGGGCGACGCGATCCGTCTCGCCGTGCGCGAGGTCGCCGCCGCCATCACCGCCTCGACCATCACGACGGTGGCGGTGTTCCTGCCGATCGTGTTCGTGGGCGACATGGTGGGCGAGCTGTTCCGTCCGTTCGCGATGACCGTCACGATCGCCATGGTCGCGTCGCTCTTCGTGGCGCTGACGATCGTCCCGGTGCTCGCGTACTGGTTCCTCAAGCCCGGCAAGCCGCTCCTCGACGACCAGGGGAACGCGATCGACCCGGAGGACCCGGCCGCCCCGCCGACGCGGCTGCAGCGCGGCTACCGGCCCATCCTCGGCTGGACGCTGAAGCACTCGGGCATCACGGTCGCGCTCGCGGTGGTGGTCCTCGCCGGGACCCTCGCCGCCGCCCCGCTGATGAAGGTGAACTTCCTCAGCGACTCCGGTCAGAACACCATGACCGTGACGCAGGACCTCGGGCCGACCGCGAGCCTGCAGGCGAAGTCCGACGCCGCCGTCCCCGTCGAGGAGGCGCTCCTCGACATCGACGGCATCGAGCACGTGCAGGCCTCCATCGGGTCGAGCGGCTCCGCGCTGCGCGACGCGTTCTCCGGCGGTGCGGGCATCACGTACTCCGTGCTCACCGACGGCGACGCCGACCAGGAGAAGCTGCGCGCCGAGGTGCAGGACGCGATCGACGGCCTCGGCGACGAGGTCGGCGAGGTCGCCGTCGCGGCGTCCGCCGGCTTCGGCTCCAGCGACATCGAGATCACCGTGTCGGCCGCGAGCGGCGACGACCTCGCCACCGCGACCTCCGCCGTGGTGGACGAGCTCGACGGCCGCGAGGGCATCGGGCAGGTGACCGACAACCTCGCCGAGGCGCTGCCGTACATCGCCGTGGTCGTGGATCGCGAGGCCGCCGCCCAGGTCGGGCTGTCCGAGGTCGCCGTCGGGTCGATCGTGTCGAACACGATGCGTCCGCAGCAGATCGGCTCGGTGGAGATCGACGACACCGCGCTGACCGTGTACCTCGTCAACCCGGAGCCGCCGACGACCGTCGACGCCCTCCAGCAGCTCGCGATCCCCACCGCGGCGGGCATCGTGCCGCTGGAGGACATCGCGACCGTGGAGCAGCGCAACGGTCCGACCTCGATCACCACCGAGCAGGGACGGCGCACCGCGACCGTCACCGTGCCGCCCGCATCGGACAACCTCGCGGTCGCCACCCAGTCGGTCACCGAGGCGCTCGCCGCCGCGGACCTGCCGGACGGCGCCTCGGCCGAGGTCGGCGGCGTCGCCTCGCAGCAGGCCGACTCGTTCGCGCAGCTCGGCCTGGCGATGCTCGCCGCGATCCTCATCGTGTACGTGGTGATGGTGGCGACGTTCAAGTCGTTGCGTCAGCCGCTGCTGCTGCTGATCTCGGTGCCGTTCGCGGCGACCGGCGCCATCCTGCTGCAGATCATCACGGGCGTACCGCTGGGCGTGGCCTCGCTGATCGGCGTGCTGATGCTCATCGGCATCGTGGTGACGAACGCGATCGTGCTCGTCGACCTCGTGAACCAGTACCGGGAGAAGGGACTGTCGACCGCGGAGGCGGTGATGGCGGGAGGGGAGAAGCGTCTGCGCCCGATCCTCATGACCGCGCTCGCCACCATCCTCGCCCTCACCCCGATGGCGCTCGGGATCACCGGGCACGGCGGCTTCATCTCGCAGCCGCTGGCGATCGTGGTGATCGGCGGGCTCGTCTCCTCGACCGTGCTGACGCTCATCGTGCTGCCGACCCTGTACAACCTCGTCGAGGGGGCGCGGGAGCGCCGTCGCGCGCGGAAGGGCGAGCCGCACGACGATGGCGCCCCGGTCCCCGTGCACACGGACGGCACGCCGGTCAGCCGGCGCGAGCTGCGCGAGAACCACGGCGAGTAGTCGCGCGTCCGCAACGCGGAGAAAGAGCCCCGGTCCCGTCGAGGAGACGAGGATCGGGGCCCTTCCGCGTGTGTTCTCCGGACCGGTGGACCGCGGTCAGGCGAAGGAGAGGCCCCACTCCACGGTCCAGGTCTCGCCCGGGGCCAGGCGTCTCAGGCCGCGGCCGCTGTTGAGGGCATCAGCCGGGGCGGTCATCGGCTCGATCGCGACGGCGAGCGGCGTACCGGGATAGTTCGTGGCCGTGTACACCTGCACGAAGTCGAAGCCCTCGCCCTGCCAGAGCGTGACGGTCCGGCCGTCGGGGGCGGTGAGGGTGTGCCGCACCCGGCCGTCCGGGTCGCGGTCGAGGTCGGTGAACCCGGTGTCGAGCGAGACGTCGCCGACGCGGATGCCCTCGCGCAGCTCGGGATCGGCGGGACGGGTGCCGATCGGGAGCATGCGGTCATCCGTCTCGAAGGCGGTGCGGGCGGGCACCCGGAGGACGAGGTCGTGCGGGTCGACATCGCCGATCGTGGGGAACGGGTGTGTGCCGACCGCGACGGGCGCGGGGGAGTCGGACCAGTTGGTGAGCGTGTGCGTGACCTCGATGCCGTCCGCGGTGAGGACATACGCGACGGACGTCTCGATCAGGTACGGGTAGCCGGTCTGCGGGAAGACGGTCGCCCGCAGCGTCGCGGCGCCCTCCGTCTGCTCGATGGCGTACGCCGTGAAGCGCAGCAGGCCGTGACTGGCGTTGTCCGTCTTCGGCTCGGTGATCGCGAGCTGGCGCACGGTGCCCTCGTCGTCCCAGCGGCCGTCGCGCACCCGGTTGGGCCAGGGGGTCAGCACGACGCCCGAGCACGACGGCGTCGGGATGTCGAGCGGATACGGGGAGATGAGATCGACCTCGCCGATCCGGAGGGCACGGAGAGAGGCGCCGACCTGGGCGATCTGCGCGGTCACGTCGCCGAGACGGAGATGGACCTGGGTGCCGGTGGGAGAGACGGAGTTCACCTCGACATCGTAGTGCCGCAGGCCGCCGGAGTGCGGGGGTCTCCCAGGGATGCCGGGTAGACTGAGACGGTCGGCTTCGGACACCCGCGCAGGGCGCGGACGTTTTTCAGTGTGTGAAGTGTGAGTCCAGGGGCCGATGGTGCGCGTCGATCGACGCGAATCAACCATCACAGGAATGGCCCCGGCCGCAGATCGTCCGGACTCCGCTGGATCGGAGTGCTCGCGCGTGCGCGCAGCGCTGTTCTCGTGCGAGAACGCAAGAAGGACACCCGAATGCCCAAGAACAAGAAGCCCCGCGGCGGTCGCGCCGCCGCGAACTTCGAGCCGCGCTACGGCGCCAAGAAGACCTCGTTCCACGACCGCCACCGTCCGGCCGGCGGTCGGGACACGGCTCGCGACGAGCGTCCCGCACGCGACGACCGCGAGGGTCGCGCGACCGGCGGGTACGACCGTCGCCCCGGGAGCCGCAGCCCCGGGCACCGCGGCTACCGCCCGGAGGAGGCCGAGTCCGGTGCTCCGAAGCGCCGCTGGAGCTCCCAGGAGCGCGCCGGTCGCGACGAGGCCCGCAGCATCCGCAACCGTGCGGAGTCCG
>NZ_RBLT01000209.1:0-734 GCF_003989315.1 Microbacterium sp. HSID17254 | reverse complement strand
GCTCCATCGTGGTGTTGGAGAAGGCGCGGCCGACCGTGCGCCGGTCGGGGTCCTTCACCGTGACCCGCAGGTGGGCGGTGGCCTGGGCGTTGGTAGGGGCGTCGGGGTGGTCGAAGCGCAGCAGCTGCACGTCGAACTCGGCGAAGCGCTCCCGCCCGCCGAGCAGCTCGACGAGCTGCTGCTCGGCCCAGGCGGCCTTCTCCTCGATCCGGGTGCCGGTGAGCACCAGGGTCATGGTGTTGCGGTAGCCGCCCTCGTAGTTGAGCGCGACCTTGAGCCGGTCGGTGGGCGCGCTCCCACGCGTCCCCGACATCAGCCCCCGGTGCTCGCCCCGCTGGGTGAGCTGCAGGGAGTCGAAGTGCGCCACGGCGTCCGGGCCCGGGTAGGCCGGCTCGCCGACCTCGTAGAGCGGCTGCGCGGTGGGGGGGCCGGGCGAGACCAGGCCGCCGGTGCGGGCGTGCTTGGTGAGCACGCTGGAGCCGGCCGCGGCGACCTCGGCGGTCGGGAAGCCGGGGTGGCGCCGGTCGGGGACCTCCTCGAAGAAGGAGTAGTTGCCGCCGGTGGCCTGCGGGCCGCACTCGATGACGTGCCCGGCCACCATGGCGCCCGCGACGGCGTCGAAGTCCGTGCGTCCCCAGCCGTGCCACCACGCCGCAGGCCCGACGACGACCGACGCGTCGGTTACCCGGCCGGTCACCACGATGTCGGCGTCGGCGCGCAGCGCCTCGGTGATG
>NZ_RBLT01000208.1:0-735 GCF_003989315.1 Microbacterium sp. HSID17254 | reverse complement strand
CCCCCGTGCTGCGCCGTCGAGGACCGGCTCGTGAGCCCCTCCCGAAGCACCGGCAGAGCCACCGACCGTGAGCAGAGGAGTCCGATGGCATCCGTGACGTTCGACAACGCGACCCACGTGTATCCCGGCGGGGAGCGAGCAGCAGTGGACTCGCTGAACCTGGAGCTGGGCGACGGAGAGTTCCTCGTACTGGTCGGCCGGTCGGGTTGCGGGAAGTCGACCTCGCTCCGCATGCTCGCCGGGCTCGAGGACGTCTCGGCGGGCAACATCCCCCTCCGACACCAGGCCGTGCGGCACCTTCTCCCGCCTTACCGCGACACTCCGCTGGTCTTCCATAACTACGCGCTGTACCCCCACATGACCGTCGGCGCGAACGTGGCCGTAGCCCTCCACATCGCCAGTCCACCCCCGGCGGAGATCCGCGTCCTGGCCCCGCCCGCGCCGGACCGGCGTGACCACTCTCTGCGTGACCCACGACCAGATCGAGGCCATGACCATGGGGGATCGCGTCGCCGTGCTCAAGGACGGTCACCTGCAGCAGTGCGCCACGCCGACCGAGCGCTACGCCCGACCCGCGAACGCGTTCGTCGCCGGCTTCATCGGCTCCCCGGCGATGAACCTCCACGAGCTTCCCGTGATCGACGGGGAGGCACGGATCCAGGACTACCCGGTCCCCCCTGTCACGAGCAGAGCTGTCCGGCCTGGACCGAGCGGCGAGCTCGGTGCTTCTCGGCT
>NZ_RBLT01000207.1:0-737 GCF_003989315.1 Microbacterium sp. HSID17254 | reverse complement strand
TTGGGGGGGTGGGGCAGGACGACCCCCCCGGGGTCGCCGAGGGGGGGGGGGGGTCTCCGCCCCCCCCCGCCCCCGGCGGGGACGCCGGCCCGGCACCCCTCTCCACCCCGACCCCCCCCCCGCCGCCGGGGGGGGGGGGCCCCCCCGCCCCCTCCCCCCCCCTCCGCCTGTGTCGTGACCAGGCCCCCCCCACCCCACCCCCCCCGCCCCGCCCCCGCCCCCGTCCCGCCCGCGCCCCCGCCCCCCCCCCCCCGCCCCCCCGCCCCCCCCCCCCCGCCCCCCGCCCCCCCCCCCCCCCCCCCCTCCCTCCCCTCCCCCCCCCCCCTCTCCCCCCCCCCCCCTCCCCCCCCCCCCCCCCCCTCCCCCCGCCCCCCCCCCCCCCCTCCCCCCCCCCCCCCCCCCCCCCCCCTCCCCCTCCCCCCCCCCCCCCCTCCCCCCCCCCCCCCCCCCCCCCCTCTCCCCCCCCCCCCCCCCCCCCCCCCCTCCCCCCCCCCCCTCCCCCCCTCCCCCCCCCCCCCCCCCCCCCCCCTCCCCCCTCCTCCCCCCCCCCCCCCCCCTCCCCCCCCTCCCCCCCCCCCCCCTCCCCCCCCCCCCCGCCCCCCCCCTCCCCCCCCCCTCCCCCCCTCCCCCCCCCCCTCCCCTCCCCCCCCCTCCCCCCCCCCCCCCACCCCCCCCCCCCCACCCCCCCCCCTCGCCCCCCCCCCCCCCCTTCTCCCCTCCCCCCCCTCCCCCCCCCC
>NZ_RBLT01000206.1:0-737 GCF_003989315.1 Microbacterium sp. HSID17254 | reverse complement strand
GAGCCGGTAGTGGGCCCCCTCGAAGGGGCCGTCGTCGTCGCTCCACATCTGACGGGCGATGCGCAGCGTCTCCTCCAGCCGCTCGAACCGCTCCGCGGTCGGCGGGAAGAACAGTCCGAGCCCGGTGGCCTCCTCGTCGTTCCAGGCGGCGCCGATGCCCAGCATCGCGCGGCCCTTCGACAGCACGTCCAGGGTGGTCACGGCCTTCACCAGCAGGCCGGGGTCGCGGTAGGTCACCGCGGTCACCCAGGCCAGGAGGTCGACCTTCTCGGTGCGGGCGGCCAGGTAGCCGAGCACGGTGTACGCCTCGAGCATGTCGGTCTCGACCGGCCCGACCGGCCGGATCTGCCAGAGGTGGTCCATGACGCTCACCCGGGAGAAGCCCTGCTCCTCGGCCGCGACGGCGATCCGGGACAGGTCGTCGGCCAGGCCCGCCGGCCCGGCCGGGTAGGTGAAGTCCGCGATGTGCAGTCCGATCTCCACGGCATGTCCTCTCGTAAACGGAGCCAACTCCGTTTGGAGCGTAGCCCCCTCCCGGCGACCGGCGCCACCGCGCCCATCGGACCGCGGGCCCCGCCGGTTCGGTCGGCTCCGTCACGTCGCACACAACCGTTCGGTGCGGTTCACTGATCCCGTGATCGCGCTCGTGCGGAGGCTGCACATCGACCTGGGCCAGACGGCCGGGGCCCTCTGTCCCCGCTCCTGACCCCGTCCCACCCCCTCGTACAGGAGATCAC
>NZ_RBLT01000205.1:0-739 GCF_003989315.1 Microbacterium sp. HSID17254 | reverse complement strand
ACCGTCGGCCCGATCATGGCGACCCGGCTGGGGATCCGGACGGTCGACGTCGGCATCCCGGTGCTGTCGATGCACTCCGCGCGCGAGCTGTGCGGGACGCACGACCCGGCGCTCCTGACCCGGGCCGGAGTGGAGTTCCTGACCTACGCCGGCTGAGAGACCGGACAGCGACCCGCGAGCCGGGCACGTAGGCGCCGCTGCCGACGACCCGCGACCCGCGCGGCCGCAGCAACACCGGGCTCAGCTCCAGGTTCCACCCGCCCAACGCCACCCCGTGGGTCGTGGCCGGCGCGCGGGGCGCGGAAGACGGCGCCGCCGAACGGACAAAGTGCGTAGAGCCCGAGCCGGAACGAGGCGATGCCGAACGGGATTGTCACTATCAGGACGCAGGCGACGATCCCGGCGGCCGTGTAGGCGAGGAACAGCCAGAAGCCGGAGAGGACCAGCCAGACCACGTTCAGGATGAGGCGGAGCATGGTTCCAGCATGCCCGAGGTGTCCGGTTCTCCCCTCCGGGATGCCCCCGGGTCGACCCCGGGTTCCGGTGGCCGACGTGCACTCCCGACCCGCACGGCGCCGCGGAATCCGGGTGACCGGCGGCCCCACCGGGCGCCAGTCTGGGCCCATGTACCTGCTGACCGGCATCCAGGCGTCGGGGAAGTCGACCGTGGCACAGTCACTCGCCGAACGCCTGCCCGCACCCGCGGTGCACGTGCACGGCGACCGGTTCCGCCGGTGGA
>NZ_RBLT01000204.1:0-739 GCF_003989315.1 Microbacterium sp. HSID17254 | reverse complement strand
GATCACCGCGAGGCCGTGCGCCAGGTAGATCAGGCGCTCCAGCAGGCCGCCGATGAGGAAGTACAGCTGGCGCAGGCCGAGCAGGGCGAAGGCGTTCGCGGTGAACACCAGGAACGGCTCCTGGGTGAGGCCGAAGATCGCCGGGATCGAGTCGAACGAGAACAGCAGGTCGGTTAGCCCGCTCGCGCCGATGACCAGCGCCATCGGGGTGAGGAGCCGCTTGCCGTCGACGCGGGTGACGAGCTTCGCGCCGTCGTACTCGGTGGAGGTCGGAAGTACCTTGCGGACCAGGCGGATCAGCGTCGAGTCACCGGCGTCAGCCTGCTCGTGGTCGTCCGCGGACGTCGCCTCGCGGATCTGGTACCAGGCGAGCCAGAACAGGATGACCGCGAACAGGTAGAACACCGCGACGAACTGCTCGATGATCACCGCGCCGACCGCGATGAACGCACCGCGCATGACGATCGCGATCGCGATGCCGATCAGCAGCACCTTCTGCTGGTGCACCTTCGGCACCGCGAAGCTGGTCATTATCAGCAGGAACACGAACAGTTTGTCGACCGACAGGGCCTTCTCGGTCAGCCAGCCGGCCATGTACTCGCCGCCGTACTGCCAGCCCGCGACGACCCCGACGCCGACGCCGAACACCAGTGCGATCGCGATGTAGCCGGCCGACCAGCTCGCCGACTCCCGCAGCGTCGGCTCCTGCGCGTCCCGCGCCTTCCCCCCCCAGTCGTAC
>NZ_RBLT01000203.1:0-740 GCF_003989315.1 Microbacterium sp. HSID17254 | reverse complement strand
GGTCCAGCGCGAGGGTGGTGACGACGGCGTCGTCGAACCCGACCCACTTCTGCGGGTTGTCCATGTCGGAGGTGTTGGTGATGACGTACGCCCAGGACGTCTCCGACCCGGTGCCGGCCGTGGTGGAGACCGCGACGTGCGGCGGCTTCTCCATGTTCCTGGACTTCGAGCAGCCCTCGAACTCGTTGATGTTGCGGCCGTCGTCCGCGATGACGACGCGGGCGCCCTTCGCGGCGTCGTGCGCGGAGCCGCCTCCGATCGAGATGATCCCGTCGCACTTCTCGCTCGTGTAGAGCGCGGCGGCGTCCATGCAGTTGTAGTCCTTGGGGTTGGACTCGACCTGGTCGAAGACGACCACGTCGACACCCTGGTACTCGACCTTGCCCTTCAGCTCCTCGACGATCCCGGAGCCGCGCAGCCCGGTGGTCACGAACAGCACCCGGGTCATGCCTAGGTTCTTCGCCTCGACCCCCAGGATGTCGTGCGCTCCCACCCCGAGCAGGGCCCGGGGGAACGGGTGGAACTCCTTGATCGGGAAGTCCCAGATCTGGTTGAGCTCGATGGCCATTGGCTCTCCTCGACGGCGTCGTCGGCTGGCGGACGAGCACAACAATGGTTGTTGCGAATAAGTGGCAACAGCTACAGATGGGTACCTGACCCCCCGGCCGTCCGGCGGGGCGGGTGCACCCTCCGTCCGGAGGGGTCACCGGTGTGCGGCGGACACCTCGAAGTGGGTGCCG
>NZ_RBLT01000202.1:0-747 GCF_003989315.1 Microbacterium sp. HSID17254 | reverse complement strand
CACCCGGGCCGAGCCCGCGCGGGACCCCGGGCCCGAGGTCGGCCAGCACCTCCATCCGCGACCGGGCCGCCTCGACGGTGGTGACGTCGGCGTCGAGGCCGTCGATCGCGCCCACCACCTCGCCGAACTCGGAGTAGCAGAGGTGGGTGTGGATCTGGGTGGTGTCGGTGGCGACGCCGACGGCCAGCCGGAACGCGTCCACCGCCCAGTCCAGGTACGCGGGGCGGTCCCGCTCGTGCAGGGGCAGCAGCTCGCGCAGTGCGGGCTCGTCGACCTGGATGATCCGGATCCCGGCGGCCTCCAGGTCTCCCACCTCGTCGCGCAGGGCCAGTCCCACCTGCCGGGCGGTGTCGCCCAGCGGCTGGTCGTCACGCACGAACGACCAGGCCAGGATCGTCACCGGGCCGGTCAGCATCCCCTTGACCAGCGCGTCGGACAGCGACTGGGCGAACCGCGCCCACTCCACCGTGATCGGCCGGGGCCGGGACACGTCCGAGTGCAGGATCGGCGGGCGCACGCACCGCGAGCCGTAGGACTGCACCCAGCCGTGGTCGGTGGTGGCGAAGCCGTCGAGGTTCTCGGCGAAGTACTGGACCATGTCGTTGCGCTCGGGCTCACCGGGCACCAGGACGTCGAGCCCGATCTCCTCCTGCAGCCGCACCACGCGGACGATCTCCTGGCGCATCCGCTCGGTGTAGGCGCCGGTGTCGATCGTGCCGGAGCGGTGCGCGGCCCGGTCACGCCGGA
>NZ_RBLT01000201.1:0-752 GCF_003989315.1 Microbacterium sp. HSID17254 | reverse complement strand
CTGACGTTGAGCTTCGAACGGACGATAGGCACTACCGGGGCTGGTGTTGCGGCGCTGCTCGCGCGAGATCGTCGACGGCGCCCGGCTCAGCTCGGTGGCGATCGCGCGGATGCTCTCGCCTTGGCG
The DNA here is from genome assembly GCF_003989315.1 of Microbacterium sp. HSID17254. NCBI lineage: Bacteria > Bacillati > Actinomycetota > Actinomycetes > Micrococcales > Microbacteriaceae > Microbacterium > Microbacterium sp. HSID17254. The sequence continues at coordinate 626 of NZ_RBLT01000201.1, read as the reverse complement.
GCGTAGGTCAGCGATCAGGAACCGCTCGCCCTGGGACAGGCAGCGGGCGCTGACCTCTCACACGGCCCGACGATCCAACGGCGCGACGAACCCGACCACCTCGCCGTTGTGGTAGGTCTTGTAACCGCGCGACCAGTCGGCGCCCGACGTTCGCGCCCCCCGGACCTCACGGGCCGCGCCCCGCACGCTCCATCCGCCAGCCCGCAGCTCCATGAACCGCTCACGCTTGGCCGACTGGCGCCGGCGACCCGGCCCCTTCTTCACCCGACGCAGTGACGACAACACAAACCCCTAAACGATCAACGACGTGTTCCGACGCTGGCTGGAAACCACCTCCTGCGGTCGAGGACAGCTATGCCAACGCGCTGGCCGAGTCGGTGATCGGGCTCTACAAGACCGACTTCGTCCGTCGCTACGGCCCGATCCGCTCGGTGGAAGACCTCGAACTCGCGACGGCATCCTGGGGGCACTGGTTCAACTCCACCGACTGCACTCGATGATCGGCAACAACTCGCTGGTCGAATACGAGTACAACTACTACGCTCGCCAACCAGCCCACGACGATCACGTAATGGGAGAGCCAAGCCTCCACTGAACCCGGGGCGCATCAGCCTTCTGATCACCGC
>NZ_RBLT01000200.1:0-752 GCF_003989315.1 Microbacterium sp. HSID17254 | reverse complement strand
GGTCGTCGTCGCAGGTGAACGGCCTGATTCTGGGCACGGCGAATTCGCCCCGTGTCTGTGGTGGTTGGCTCCCGGCCCAGCATGTATCCTGCACACCCCCAAGCGCCCCTTCTTCGCAGGTGTGGTAACGGCCCCGGTTCGCCGGGTCTACGGCATCAGACGGATGAACGTCCCGTCCGATGCGAGCACGAACCGAGGCGGCCCCCCGCCCAGGGGGCCGCCTCGTTCCCGCCTACGATGCTCTGGTCACAGTCTCCTCCGGACGCGCGTACTTCGCCGCGCACCGCCCCCGCACTCCCTTCGACGGACGCCCGGTTGGTCTTCTAGCCATGCCAGGGATCGTGCCCTACTTTCTGAAACCAGAACCCAGCGACACGCCGGAGCTTTCAGAAACCGGTGGCCGATCCCGGAGGCGCGCGGCGTTCCACGTCTGGGGTCTTGGTGGGGCAGCTCGTCGAGCGACAGCAGCCGGGTTAGCGGGGGCGCATGCCTCGCCGGCTGGACCTGCGGGCGTGCTCGTCGTGGGTCAGCGGACGTTGCTGCAGCTGCGCCACGGCCGAGGCCGGGTGCTCGACCGCGGGTGTGTGTCTGTGCCTGCGGGCCGCGTCCCAGGCTCGATACCTCGACCGGACGTCCTCGGTCGTGGCGCTCAGCGCGCGAGCGCGAGCGTCGCCCCCGCCACGCCACGCATGAAGCGCGCCGGCACGACTGCGGCCTCGCCTGCGACCTCGCGGAACACCCGCCGCTCCGTT